>NZ_DLSO01000091.1:0-19470 GCF_002500165.1 Gordonia sp. UBA7860
AGCGGATTTGGCGGGTCGCGTGCGCTCTGCGAGATCGGCGAAGAAGCTGCACGCCGATCCGGTGAGGGTTCCGGTGAAGCGGGTACACAGGCACGTCTGGTAGATCTCACCCGCGCCGATGGCGTTCAGGCACTGCTCGATCGCGGCGACGTGTGGTCGGGGATCGGGCGGTGTCCACCGCGTCGACCACAGTTGCGTTGCGTCGTCGACTTTCGTTGCGGCAGCGGCCAATACCTTGCGCACCCAGTCCGGTGCAGCCGCGCCGGAGGCACTGACGAACTGCCAGTGTCCGTCATTGAGCACCAGGAGATGGTCGGTCTCGCCACCAGCAATCGTCGGCAATGCTGATTCGACGCCGCGCACCGGAAAACCCAGATATCCCAACCAGAATCGGTCCGGACGATCGGGCGGTGCGTGGCCCGGGCGTACCTCGATCGAGGGTGCGATGACCGCGTCGGCGTCCCACCAGTCGCCCACAAGCGCTGCGGGAGGCGGTGATCCGCGACGCGCGGCGGCCAGCTGCAGCGAACGTAGCAGGTCCGTCGCGGTCGGGGTCACCACGTCACCGCACAGTTGCTCACGCGTCGCGGCGCGGGAAAATCACTGTGGGCTTGGGCAATTGGGTTCCCGGCGCGAGGCGATCGTCGACGGTCGTGAAGTCGCGCTCGTCGCTGACGGCCAGCAGGTCGAGCAGTGCGTTGCACGACGTCGGCATGACCGGTTGCGCCAGCAGTGCGACGACGCGGACCACCTCGGCGCACACATAGAGCACAGTGCCCGTCCGGTCTAGGTCGGTCTTCGCGAGCTTCCACGGCTCCTGCGCCGAGATGTACCGATTGGTCTGCGCGAGCACCGACCACAGTGCCTCGAGTCCCAGATGGATCGCCTGTACGTCGAAGTGGTCGCGCACGTGCGGCAGCAGTTCGGTTGTGGCGTCGAGGATCTCGGCGTCAGCCTCGGTGTAGGTGCCAGGGGTCGGAACCGCGCCGTCGAAGTACTTGCCGATCATCGACAGCGTGCGCTGCGCGAGATTGCCGAACTCGTTGGCGAGGTCGGCGTTGACGCGCGCGGTCATGCTCTCAGCAGAGTACGAGCCGTCTTGGCCGTAGGGCACCTCGCGCAGCAGGAAGTAGCGCAGCTGATCGAGGCCGAACTCGTCGATGAGGCTTTCCGGATCGACGACGTTGCCGATCGACTTGCTCATCTTCTCGCCCTTGTTGAACAGGAAGCCGTGCGCGAAGACCCGCTTGGGCAGTTCGATTCCTGCACTCATCAGAAACGCCGGCCAATAGACGCAGTGGAAGCGGATGATGTCTTTACCGATGATGTGCAGATCCGCCGGCCAGTACCGCTCGAAGGTGTCGGCGTCGTCGGGGAAGCCGACGCCGGTGAGGTAATTGGTGAGTGCGTCGACCCACACGTACATGACGTGATCGGCATGCCCTGGCACCGGGACACCCCAGTCGAATGTGGTGCGCGAGACCGACAGGTCGGTCAGGCCACCCTTGACGAAGCTGACCACCTCGTTGCGTCGGACGTCCGGTCCGATGAACTGCGGGTGCGATTCGTACAGTTCGAGCAGCCGGTCCTGATACGCGGAGAGCCGGAAGAAGTAGGTCTGCTCCTCGGTCCAGGTCAGGACATGCCCGTTGTCGGAGGCCACGCGTTCGCCCGAGTCGTTGACAGTGGTGTCGGCCTCGGCAAAGAAAGTCTCGTCGCGGACGTCGTACCAGCCCGAATAGGTGTCGAGGTAGATGTCGCCCGCGTCGGCCATGCGCGTCCAGATGACTTCCGACGCCCGCTTGTGGTCGTCGTCGGAGGTGCGGATGAAGCGCTCGTAGCTGGAGCCGAGGCGGTCCTGCAGAGCCTGGAAGCGATCGGAGTTGCGCTTGGCCAGCTCCGCGGTCGGGATGCCTTCCTTCTCCGCGGTTTGCTGCATCTTCTGCCCGTGCACGTCGGTTCCGGTGAGGAATCGGACGTCGAATCCGTCGAGACGCTTGAACCGCGCGAGCGCGTCGGCCGAGATGTACTCGTAGGCGTGCCCGATGTGCGGTGCGCCGTTGGGATAGGCGATGGCCGTCGTGATGTAGTACGGGCGCCCGGCGCCGTGTGATGTACGCGTGTCGGTGCTGGTCAGATCAGTGGGCATAGTGCCTGCCAGGATACTTGGTCGCCTCGAGCGCGAGCGCCCACGTACCCTGAGTCCTATGGTGATGGCTGATCGACCCGAGGTAGAGACCGCGTCCAAGCCGGTCGCGGCGCTGACGATGGTTGGCCTCGGCGAGAGTCTGCTGAACGGTCTCGCACGGGTGCCCTTCTCGAAACCGTGGAAAGGGCCTGCCGGACTGCTCGACAACGTCGGCCAGTCCGTCACCAGGAACACCATCCGCGCGTTTATGGGGTACTCGATGGGACTGCCCATCGAGGAGTTCCGCTCGATGGAGAAAGCGCTCGACGACATCTGCAACGTCGTCCTGCCGCCGGTCATCGAACTCGCGGGCAAGGTCGAGATCACCGAAGACGAGATCAACGGCGTCGCGGGGATCTGGTGCCGAGCCAAGGCCAGCACCGACGCCTACGTCGACGACGACGACGCCAAAGAATCCATCGGCGCAACGGTCCTCTACCTGCACGGCGGTGGATACATCGGTACGACGCCGATCATGTACTCCGCCTTCGCCGCCGCGCTGGTCCGGATCACCGGTTTCGAGATCTTCATCCCGGATTACCGGATGGCCCCCGAATTCCCGTTCCCGGCAGGGGTTCTCGACGCCGCCGACGTGTATCAGGGTCTCCTGGACAGGGGGATCGACGCCGACCATCTGATGGTGGCAGGGGATTCTGGCGGTGGTGGCCTCGCGACGTCGTTGATCAGTTATCTGCACAACAAGGACATGCCCCGGCCCGCGGCACTTGCGCTGTTCTCGCCGGAGATCGACCTGGACCTCGACAATGCGTCGGTGACCGAGAACGCCAAGTACGACATCCTGCCCTGGAGCATCCCTGTCACCCCCTATCTGCACGGCGTGCAGCCCAACGACGTCAGGGTGTCGATCGTCTACGCCAACCCGAGTCCCGACTGGTTCCCGCCGACGTTCGTCTGTTGGGGTGAGGACGAGATGTTCCGCGACGGCATCCGCGACTTCGTCGGAAAACTCGAGGCCAACGGCGTCGGGGTCTACGGGTACGAGGGTCGCGGTATGTTCCACGTCTTCCCGATCCTGATGCCGTGGGCAGAAGCGTCGAAAGACGTTCTGCGAGAACTGCGTACGCGCATCGCGCGCAACATCAAGCCCGACCCGCAGGCCAAGCCGACGCACTGAGGCCTCGGCCGCCTTCGCGGCCGAGGCGCGTCAGTCGCGGTGATACGGCTCGCAGCCCACCGGTGCCTTCGGTGGTTCGCGGTGCTCGATCTCCGAGATGTCGCGTGTCACCGGGTGTTCCTCGGTCAACGTGAACTTCTCACCGTGGTGCGCGAGGTCGATCTTCGGCCCCGAGATCAGACGGTACGTCGCCGTTTTCTTGTCGACGGCGACGATGATCTTCGAATCTCGCACCGTCATACGGAAGGACATGTACGTCAGCCGCGGTGGGAGCCTCGGCGCAAACGTGATGTGGCCACCGAAGTCACGCATACCGCCGAAGCCGGCCACGCAGTCCATCCACGCACCCGCGAGCGCGGCGATGTGCAGACCACTGCTGACGTTGCTGTGCAGGTCGTGCAGGTCGGTGAACACGGATTCGGCGAGCAGGTCGTAACTGAGATCCAGATAGCCGACCTCGGCTGCCGTGACGGCCTCGCAGCACGCCGACAACGACGAGTCGCGAACGGTGAGCGGATAGTAGTAGTCGAAGTTGCGAAGCTTCTGTTCCTCGGTGAACGCCCGACCGAACATGTACATCGCGAACACGAGGTCGGCCTGCTTGACCACCTGTTTGCGGTACAGGTCGTAGTACGGATAGTTCAGCAGCAGTGGGTATTTGCCCACCGACGCCGCGAAATCCCACGCACCGAGCAGGGTGAACGCCTCGCACTGCTGGTGCACGCCGAGCGCTTCGTCGAACGGGATTGTCATGTCGTCGGCGCACGATTCCCAGTGCGCCGCTTCGGCATTCGTCACGCCATACTTCTGCGCGAGGTCGGGTCGTCGATGCACCCACGCCACACCGTCGCGAAGTGCCAGTTGCGCAGCGAGATTGGTGAACACGTTGTTGTTGACGACGGCGGTGTACTCGTCGGGGCCGGTCACGCCGTCGAGGCGGAAGCGTCCGTTGACGTCGTGGTGCCCGAGACCGGCGAACAGGCGGGCGATCTCGACGAGAAGTTCGACGCCGCACTCGGTTTCGAACTGTTCGTCCTCGGTGGCGCGCATGTATCGCGCGGTCGCGTTGGCGATGTCGGCGCTGACGTGCACACCCGCGGTACCAGCGGGCCAGTAGCCAGAACACTCGTCGCCGTTGATGGAGCGCCAGGGGAACATGGCCCCGCGCTGTCCGAGTTCAGCTGCGCGCGACTTCGCCTTGTCCATCGTCGAATGGCGCCAACGCAGTTCCTCACCTGCTGCCGCCGGGACGGTGTAGGTGAGCATGGGCAGGATGAAACTCTCGGTGTCCCAGAAGGTATGGCCGTCGTAGCCCGGTCCGGTGAGCCCCTTCGCGGGAATCGCGCGCGATTGTCCGCGCGCACCCGCCTGCAGCACGTGGAAGAGCGCGAAGCGCACCGCTTGCTGCACCTCGGGATCGCCGTCGAGTTCGATGTCGGCGTCGCGCCAGAAGTCGTCCATGTAGGCGATCTGCATGGCCTTCAACGATTCCCAGCCGGTTTCCATCGCCATGGCGAGCGCAGCGTCGACCTGTGCGCGAAGTGCGGGCACCGACCGTCGCGCCGACCATCCGTATCCGATGTACTTGGTCATTTTCAGCGACGTTCCCTCCGGAACGTTCGCCGCGATGGTCAGGCGGGCCAGATCGTCGTCGGCGCGAATGAAACTGTCTGCGGCGCCGGGGAAGTCGATCTGGTGGTCCATGCCCGCCGCGATGTGCAACCCGGACTGTTTGGTGTGGTGCACCAGGATGCCCCAGTAGTTGCGACAGGTGGCGAGATCGGAGACGAGGGGTGACTCGAGCGCGGCGGCAAGTCGGGGATCGTTGCCCGGCACCGGAACCGGCTCGTTGGCGAGCAGATCGGACTGCAGCACGATCTTCATGTCTTCGCCGACGGGTTCGACTTCGTAGTGGATCGCCGCGATGGTGCGCTTGGTGAACGACACCAGCCGTTCGGATTTGATACGCACCGTGCGGCCGGTCGGCGACGTCCACAGAGTGTTGCGACGCAGCGTCCCGGTACGGAAATCGAGTGTCTGCGAGTGCTCTTCGGTGCGGCCGTAGCGAAGATCCATCGGCTCGTCCTCGACGAGGAGACGAATGATCTTGCCGTCGGTCACATTGACGACGGTCTGGCCCGATTCCGGGTAGCCGTAGCCACTTTCGGCATACGGCAGATCCCGCAGCTCGTAGAAGCCGTTGAGATAGGTGCCGGGATGGTCGACCGGCTCACCCTCTTCGAAGCTCCCGCGTAGCCCGATGTGTCCGTTCGACAGCGCGAACAGTGTCTCGTTTCGGCCCAGCGCGTCGAGATCGACTCCGCGCCAATGCAACTGCCACGGATCGATGTCGAATCCGTGGCTCTGTTCTACGGTGCGGCTCATGCGGGGATCAACTCGTCGAGATCGTTGACGACGATGTCGGCACCCGTGGTGCGCATCGCCTCTGCCTGGGTGCCGCCGACCCGGTCGATGCCGACGACATAACCGAAGTGGCCTGCCACCCCCGCCTGCACACCAGAGATCGCGTCCTCGAAGACGGCTGCTGCCGTCGGTTCGACACCCATTAGTTCTGCCCCCAAGAGAAATGAGTCGGGCGCGGGTTTCCCGCGCAGTCCACGTGCGGCCGTTTCTTGCCCGTCCACCCGCACTTCCACGTACTTCGACAGCCCGGCAGCGTCGAGGACGGCTTCTCCGTTCTTCGACGATGTCACCACTGCTATGCGTAGGCCGGCATCCTGGGCGGCCTGCAGGTAACGCACCGACCCGGGATACGGATTCACGCCGTCGCTGGCGAGCTTGGCCAGGAACATCTCGTTCTTCTCCGACCCGATGCGCTCGGTCGTCGCGTCGTCCACATCGTCGATGCCACGCGACGACAAGAACGCGCGCACACCGTCCTCGCGTGGACGACCGTCGACGTAGTCGAGGTAGTCCTGTTCGGTGAACGGCACGAAGTCGTCGCCGTCGCGGTCACGCAGGAAGTCGTCGAAGGCGGCTTTCCACGCAACGCGATGTAGGACGGCGGTACTTGTGAGAACACCGTCGAGGTCGAATAGGGCGACCGAGATCTGTTCTGGCAAACCCAACACGTCCGACACGCTACCCGCCTGGGCAGTCCACGGCGCGGTATGCGAGCAGACCACGCGTCGAGTCCAGGCGCTCGGCGGCGCGTCGGACCTGCGCTCGACGGCCAGACGTCCGTCGTCACAAATCGCTGGACAACCCTCGGTCGCGGCGGCAAGCATGAGGACATGTCATCAGCGCAGCAGTCCCGACGTTTTGCCCAGGTCGACGTGTTCAGTTCAAAACCGTTGCGTGGCAACCCCGTTGCCGTCGTGATCGACGGCGACGGGATCTCCGACGACGAGATGGCGGCATTCGCTCGTTGGACTAACCTTTCCGAGACGACGTTCATCCAGTCTCCGACCGACCCCGGCGCCGACTACCGGCTGCGCATCTTCACTCCCGGCGGCGAACTCCCCTTCGCGGGACACCCGACGCTGGGGTCGGCGCACGCATGGCTCGCTGCGGGCGGATCGCCGCGCGGGGCGAACGTCGTCCAGGAGTGCGGCGTCGGACTGGTGACGATCCGTCGTGACGGCGATCGGTTCGCCTTCGCGGCGCCCCCACTGCGCCGATCGGGCCCGGTCGACGACGCCCTCGTCGACGAGGTGCTGCCCGCGCTCGGGCTCTCACGTGAGCACGTCCGCGCCGCGGAATGGATCGACAACGGCCCTCCCTGGTTCGTGCTCGAACTCGACTCCGCGCAGCGGGTGCTCTCGGCGCGACCCGACCTCGCGGCGCTGGGCGCGTACGACGTCGGCCTCCTCGGCCGCTACGAGTCCGGACACCCCGACGATCCCGGCGTCGAATTCGAGGTTCGCGGACTCGCTGGCGGCGAGGCCGTCGGAGAAGATCCCGTCACCGGCAGCCTCAACGCCGGCATCGCGGTGTGGCTTCGGTCGAACGGCCGTGTCGGAGCGAGCTACGTGGCCTCGCAGGGCACCGTCGTCCAGCGTTCGGGCCGAGTCCACATCGACGACGACGGCGAGCACATCTGGGTCGGCGGGCAGTCGACCACGGTCATCAGCGGGACCGTCGATCTCTGATCGCCTGTCGCTGATCTCTGATCGCTTGTCGTCGATCTCTGATCGCTTGTCGCTGATCTCTGATGGCTGCTCTCTTATCCCTGACGGGTGCCGGGGCTGCCACCTCTAGAGTCGAGTCCATGACGGAGGGTGCACAGAGCTCGGCCGGTTCGCAGTCGGCAGAACCATCGGCGACAGAGAGCGCCAAGGCCGCAAAGAAGCGTCGACGCCGCGAGCCACCGCCGGACCCGACGCCGCTCTACGGGCTCGTCGACGCGCACACGCATCTCGCCGCCTGTGGTGGTCGTTCGGCCGAGACCGTTCGCGCGATCGTCGACCATGCCGAAAGTGTCGGCGTTGAGATGGTTGTCACAGTTGCCGACGATATGGTCGACGCGCGGTGGGCGGTCTCGGCGGCGGACTGGGACGACCGGGTCTACGCGGCGGTCGCGCTGCACCCGATGCACGCCGACGACCTCGACGACGCGACGTCGCACGAGCTGGAGCAGATGGCGCAGCATCCGAGGGTGGTGGCCGTCGGCGAGACCGGTCTCGATTATTATTGGCCCGCCCGGTCCGACGATTGCGCGAAGCCCGAGATTCAGCACGAAGCCTTCCGCTGGCACATCCGGCTCGCGAAGAGCATCGGCAAGCCGTTGATGATCCACAACCGCGAGGCCGACCGCGATGTGCTGGACATTCTGGCTGATGAGGGCGCTCCCGACACCGTGATCATGCATTGCTTCTCCGGTGACCAAAACGTTGCACGCGAGTGCGTCGAACGCGGTTACTACCTCAGTTTCGCGGGAACTGTGAGCTTCGCCAATGCCGCGTCGCTGCGGGATGCCGCACGCGTCGTGCCGGACGAGTTGCTGCTCGTCGAAACCGACGCTCCGTTCCTGACGCCGGATCCCTATCGGGGACAACCCAATCAGTCGTACTGTCTGCCGTACACGGCCAAGTCGTTGGCATCGACGCGTGGAGTCGACGCCGAATCGTTGGCCAGGACGCTCGGCGACAACGCGCGACGCGCCTACCAGCTACCTTTGCGGTAATCGCCCCGTCTCGTTATCGTATTGTGATCCCGCGTGATGGTGGGCGTCGATTGACCGGATGATTCGGTCTCTCCTTCGAGAGTGATCTCGGGCCGCGAAGCCTCGGTGACTTGCTCCTGAGACGCCTGACGTGGGTTGACTCTGTCGCCGATCAGGATGCTTGGACCTTGTCTGTACTTGCGAGAATTCACAACTCAGAATCGATGCGCGCTCGCGTGGCCGTTGGTGCCGTGCTCGCCACCCTCGCCGCCGGTGGCGTCGCGGGCGTCGCGATGCACAAGAACGTGACGCTCGACGTCGACGGTCACACCATGAAGGTCTCGACCATGGCGATGTCGGTCGATTCGGTGCTGCGCTCGCAGGGGTACACCCCAGCCGACGGCGACCAGGTCAGCCCGGGACCCGACGCCGGCTTCGGCGACGGCGCGACCATCACCATGAAGCGCCTCAAGACTGTCGTCCTCGACGTCGAGGGTCGCAAGGAGCAGGTCAAGACCACTGCGGTCAAGGTCGACGAACTTCTCGCAGAGAAGGGACTCGCGCACGGCGACGACGAGACCAACTTCTCGGCAGGCGGCGCGATCCCGGTCAGCGGTGCCGTTGTCGACGTCACCCTGCCCAAGCAGATCACCGTTGTCGACGGCGGTGTGCGGTTCAACACCACGGTGCCCGCGGCAACTGTCGCCGACGCGCTCACCGCGACCGGCAAGCCCCTGTCCGATGAGGACAAGGTCACGCCTGCCGCAGACACCAAGGTCACGCCGAACATGGTCATCGATGTCACCCGCATTCGGACCGAGCAGGACACCGTGCTCGAAGACGTCGCACCACCGGAGAACAAGCAGGACGATCCGACCCTCATTCGTAACAAGAAGGTCGTCGTGAACCCGGGTAAGCCGGGACGCGCAAACGTCACCTACAACGTCACGATCGTCAACGGCAAGGTCGTCAAGCGCGACAAGCTCTCCGCCAACCAGATCGCCGCTCCGGTTGCCGCCACCGTGAAAATCGGGACCAAGGAGGGCGCGCCCGACGTGCCGTCGGGTTCGGTCTGGGACCGCCTCGCACAGTGCGAGTCGACCGGAAACTGGGCCATCAACAACGGCAACGGCTTCTACGGCGGCATCCAGTTCGACCAGAACACCTGGGACCGCTGGGGTGGCCAGGAGTACGCGCCGCGTCCCGACCTCGCCTCGCGCGAGGAGCAGATCGCAGTTGCCCAGAAGACCCTCGCAGCTCAGGGCTGGGGCGCATGGCCTGCCTGCTCGTCGAGTCTGGGTCTGCGCTGACAGACGACGCGGATTCGACCGCTCCGCGGCTGCTGGGCCCGGCACAGATCCGACGCCTCGCCGCCGAGCTCGATGTTCGTCCGACCAAGACACTCGGACAGAACTTCGTCCACGACGCCAACACCGTTCGACGCATCGTCGCGGCGTCCGGTGTCGGCCCTGACGACACCGTCCTCGAGGTCGGCCCCGGACTGGGTTCACTGACGTTGGCGCTGCTCGGCACGGCGGGCCGGGTCGTCGCGGTCGAGATCGACCCGAAGCTCGCTGCGCGGCTGCCGCACACCGTGGACGAGTTCGCGCCGCAACGGGCCGACACACTCGACGTCGTCACCGCCGACGCACTGGCCGTGACCGCCGACGATCTGCCGGTGACCCCGACCGCGCTCGTCGCGAACCTGCCCTACAACGTGGCGGTGCCCGTGCTGCTGCACCTGATGACCCAATTCCCCACGATCGCAACGGCTCTCGTCATGGTGCAGGCCGAGGTGGCCGATCGACTCGCGGCAGGCCCCGGCTCCCGCGTCTACGGTGTGCCGAGCGTCAAAGCGCGGTACTTCGGCGACGTTGCCCGTGCAGGTGCGGTGGGGCGCAACGTCTTCTGGCCGGAACCCAAGGTCGAGTCGGGTCTTGTCCGCATCACCCGCACCGACCCTTTCGTCGACGAATCAGCCACCCGCGCACAGGTTTTCGCCGTCATCGACGCCGCCTTCGCGCAGCGCCGCAAGACGATGCGCTCGGCGCTGGCCACCTGGGCGGGCTCGCCTGTCGAGGCCGAACGCCGACTTCGGGCTGCGGGCATCGACCCCCAGATCCGCGGCGAGAAGCTCGACGTCGGCGACTTCGTGCGCCTCGCGGCCGTCGAACCCGCCTGAGCTGCCGGCCGTGCGCTCGAGACTGTCGAGCAGGCGCTCTATACCGTCGACTGGGCGCCGGGGACCGTCGACTGGGCGCTCATCCCGCGGCTGACCGCAGTTTTGCCAGCAGTGGCTCGGCGGCCTCGTCGAAGAAGGCCTGCTGCGAGTCGGCGCCGATCTGGACCAGTGCGACGTCGGTGAATCCCGCTTTCCAGTAGGCGCTCACCGCCTCGACGATCGCGTCGAGGTCGGGTCCGCACGGGATCGATGCCGCTACGTCGTCAGGGGTGACGTACTGCGTGGCCGCGGCGAATCCGGCAGTGGTGCGCAGGTCGGCGTTGACGTCCCAGCCGCCGCTGAACCACCGGAATTGTTCGTGCGCACGCTTTTTCGCGACTTCGGCGTCGGGATCCCAACAGATCGGGATCTGCCCGATTGCTCGCGCGTCCGCACCGATCGTCGGAGCGTCGTCGACGTCGTTCCACAGGGAGATCAGCGACTCCTCCGGTTGCACGGCGATCAGGTGGTCGGCGATCGGCGCGAATTGCCCGATACCGCGTTCACCCGCGACGGCGACCCCGATCGGCACGCCGTCGTCGGGCACGTCCCAGAGGCGCGCGGAGTCAACCTGGAAGAACTCGCCCCGGTAGTCGAGCAGACCGCCGTCGAGCAGTGCACCGATGATCTCGATCGCCTCGACCAGCATCTCCTGGCGATCACCGACCGACGGCCAGCCCTCGCCGACAACGTGCTCGTTGAGATTTTCACCGCTGCCGAGGCCGAGAGTGAATCGACCCTCCGCGAGAAGCTGCAGTGTCGCTGCCTTCTGTGCGACGACGGCCGGGTGGTAGCGCATCGTCGGACAGGTCACATAGGTCATCAGCCCCACACGCTCCGTGGCATGCGCGATCGCGCCCAGCACAGTCCACGCGTAGGGGGCGTGGCCCTGCGCCGACAGCCAGGGGGAGTAGTGATCGCTGGACACCTCGAAGTCGAAGCCCGCGGCTTCGGCGCTGACCGCATCCCGCACCAGTTGTCGGGGTCCGGCCTGCTCGGTCATCAGGGTGTAGCCGAATCGAATTGCCATGTCGTGAACTCCATCGGTCGCGATCGTCGAGATTCTGACAGGGTGGGAGAGGGGGGCCGCCTGCTGGACCGTGAGGAGATTCGATGACGAAAGATGTCAGCTCAGATGCCGTGGACACCGTGCTCCTCGATGTCGACGGTACGCTCATCGATTCGACGTATTGGCACGCTTACGCGTGGCAGCGTGCGTTCGCAGGGCGCGACCTGACGCCTCCGTGGTGGCGGATTCACCGTGCCGTTGGCATGGGTGGTGACCTGCTCGTCGGAGAGCTGTGCGGGCAACAGGTCGAGGACCAACTCGGTGACCAACTGCGCGACGAATGGGCCGACCGATACCGCGAGGTACTCGACAAGGTGCAACCGTTTCCGAGGGTGCGTGAACTGGTCGCAGGGCTGACCGACGCGGGCTACACGGTGGCACTCGCGTCCTCGGGCGCACGCGAATTCACCGATGCCGCTCTGGAATTGATCGGTATGACCCGCGACGACTTCGCTGCGGTGACCAGCTCGGACGATGCTGAGCAGTCCAAACCCGCCGCGGATCTACTGCATGCTGCTCTCGACGCCGCGGGCGGATCGCACGCGGTGCTGGTCGGCGACAGTGTATGGGACGTCGCCGCAGCCAATCGGCTTCCCGGCCCCTGCGTCGGGGTGAAATCAGGCGGTATCGCGGCGGCAGAACTGCTCGACGCCGGGGCCGCGTTCGTCGTCGACGACGTGGCAGCGCTCGTCGAGCGGCAGTGGCGCCCCTGACAGCGGACCGCAGTCCATTACGCTGGAACATTGTGTCTCCTACGTCGTTGTCGGTCGTGTCCGACGCCGTCCGCGTGCGGGTGCCCGCCAAGGTCAACCTGCACCTCGGCGTCGGACCGTTGCGCGACGACGGCTACCACGATCTCGTGACCGTATTTCAGGCGCTCTCGATCTACGACGACGTCGCCGTCGCTCCCGCGACAACGCTGAGTGTGTCCGTGACCAGGGATAACGGCAGGGGGTCCGGCTCACGCGATGTCTCCGACATCCCCGTCGACAACACAAACCTTGCTGCACGCGCGGCGATCGCTCTCGGTGAGTACGTCGGTAGGGAGCCCGCTGTCTCGATCGACATCGTCAAACGCATTCCGGTTGCCGGTGGCATGGCGGGTGGCAGCGCCGACGCCGCGGCAACCCTCGTCGCGCTGGCAGCTCTCTGGAAGCTCGACATCGACCGCGCTGAACTCGTCGAGCTGGCCGCGGGCCTCGGCAGCGATGTCCCGTTTTCGCTGCGCGGCGGCACGGCACTCGGCACCGGTCGCGGCGAGCGACTCGTGCCCGTCCTCGCCCGCGGAGAGATGCACTGGGTGCTGGCGCTCGCGCGGGACGGGTTGTCGACGCCCGCGGTCTACCGCGAGCTGGACCGGTTGCGGGACAACGGTTCTCACGAAGTCCCAGAAGGCAACGTCGACCCGGAGACCGCACACCCCGACGCCCTGATCTCTGCGCTGGCGTCCGGCGACGCGCACGCCGTCGCATCACATCTGCACAACGACCTACAGCGCGCCGCACTGAGTTTGCAGCCGACGCTGCGTCGGACGCTGCGCGCGGGCGTCGACGCGGGGGCGCTTGCCGGAATCGTGTCCGGTTCTGGACCCACCTGCGCCTTCCTGTGCACCGACGAGGTGTCGGCGGTCAACGTCGCAGCAGAACTGTCGGGGGCTGGGGTGGCACGCGCGGTGCGCACCGCGAGTGGTCCGGTGCCGGGTGCACGGGTGATCGATGAGTGAGGACGCGCGGTGTGAGCGCGGGCGCCGCTACCCTGTGCGGGTGCGTCGAGGGGTGAGTGGTGCGGGTCGCGTTCGTGGGGTGTGCGCAGTTCTCGCTGCGGCAATCATTGCTTCCGTCAGCATGGCTTTCGCCCCGACAGCCAGCGCCGACCAGCATCTCAACGGCGGCACGATCATCACACGCGAACGCGTTCCGGCAGCACAACTACCGCCAGGAGCTGCTGCCGCCGAACGCGTCGAATACGTCACGCGCGACCAGGCAGGTCGCATCGCGCCGTCGTCGGGGATCTACTGGATTCCGCAGGGCACCCCGCCGCCCGGTGGATGGAAAATCGTCTCCTGGGCGCACGGCACCACCGGCATAGGTGACGACTGCGCTCCCAGTAGGACCAAGACCGGCTCGGGAGTCGACGCCGCGGTCAGCGCCGCACTGAAGGCGGGTTACGCGGTCACGGCCACCGATTACGCGGGTCTCGGCACGGCCGAGCAGACCGAGTACCTCGGTGGACGCGCAGCCGCGCACTCGGTTCTCGACATGATCCGGGCGGCGCGCTGGGAGGAATCCAGGTTGAGCAACGACTGGGTGTCGATGGGGCACTCGCAGGGCGGGCACGCGGCCCTGTTCGCCGGTCACATGGCGCAGACCTACGCCCCGGAACTGCGTCTGCACGAGGTGATCGCCGCGGCGCCCGCCTCGGGCATTGAGTCGGTGTTCAGTGCCTTCACACCGCGTGTGCCGAGCTTGGGCAAGGGCAACGTTGTCGGCGGACTGCTGCTGTTCATCCTCGCAGGTCTCGATCACGCGCGCCCCGATCTACACGTTCGCGACCATCTGACGACCGAGGGAGAGAAGTACCTCGAACTCGCCCACGAGAAGTGCTCGGGTGACTTCTCCGAAGCGATGCGATCGGTGTCGCCGGGCTCGCTGGTGGCGCGCGCCTTCACCGACAAGACATTCACCGACGCTCTCGGTGACTACATGTCGGTACCGACAGACGGGTGGAAGGTGCCCATCCGCATCGACCACGGACTCTTCGATCCCGTTGTCCCATACGCGTTTTCAGCAGCCCTTGTACATCGGCTACGCGCGGCGGGCGCCGACGTCTCGTTCGTCACGCATCCGCGAGCCGATCACACCAGCGTCGTCACGCAATCCCTTGACGACGAGATGCGTACGGTTTCGCAGGCGTTCTCGCGGGACTAGCAGTCGTTGGGAGCCGGTCGCTCGGGCGTCGTCGAGAAGCTCGGTCAACCGGCGATGTGCATCGCAGGAGCGTGCGACGAACGGTGCACGCTCGCCCCGGTCAGTGCCGGTAACAGGTATTCGCGATACACGCTCCTGTGGGAGCTCCCCTCGCGGCGGACGTGTTCCACGACGGCTGATCGCCACGACGGCTGATCGCCACGGTGGATGTCGAGTCCGGTCGCTGAATGCGCAGATTGTGCCGGCAGATATATGCACATCACTTACATGCCGGACTCGCCGGAGTATGCTCGCGGGAGACGAAGAAATCGCGGTAGACAAAGAAATGGTGGTCCACTATGCGAGAAGCTTTGCGTCGACTTCCTTTATCTATGATCGGCTATGTCCTCCTGCTGGCGGCGGCCATGCTTCTTGGCGCATTCGTCTCACTGTTGGCCACCGAGGGTGGGGGTGTGGCCTGGGCATTTGGCGTCGCAATGGTGATCGCGCTGGTCATCAGTGCGGTCTGCTTCCGAATCGAGTACGTCGAGAGCAAAGACAACCAGCCGGGCGACGAGACTATTGTCAACGCTCAACCGCTTATTCCTCCCGAGGAGAGGTCGGATATTTCTCAGTACAAATCCGAGCACAAGCGAAATGCGTGATCTGAACTTTCGGTAAACCGCACGTCGCCTCGGCATGTGGGCTTGTGCATCGCGGCAGTCGTCGGCGGCATCGACGCCACGTGGGGAGATTGCGGTTTCGGAGTGGCTGCCGAGTCCGACTCCTGATCGGCGAGGAGTGCATTGGTAGCCTCGACCGGTGCCACCTGCTTCGACATCTGCCCTGATCAACGCGGACCGCATCAGCAAGAGCTACGGGATCAAGCCGCTGCTGGATGAGGTGAGCCTCGGTGTGCACGAAGGTCAGCGGATCGGCGTCGTCGGTCTCAACGGTGGCGGTAAGACCACACTTCTCGAGATCCTCGGCGGCGTCACCGAACCCGACAGCGGTCGTGTGTCACGCACAGGCGGGACGCACGTCGCGGTGGTCACGCAGCGCGGTGAGCTGCCCGCGGGTGCGACTGTCTCCGATGTCGTGGTCGGCGATGACACCGAGGTCCACGAGTGGGCGGGCGACGCGCGGGTGCGCTCCATCCTCGCCGGGATCGGTATAGACGGACTGTTGCACGCGCGCGTCGACGAACTCTCCGGCGGGCAGCGGCGTCGTGTCGCACTTGCCGCGGCACTCGTCACCGATTCGGACGTACTGATCCTCGACGAGCCCACCAACCACCTCGACGTCGAGGGCGTGCAGTGGCTTGCCGAGCATCTCGTTTCTCGACGCGGAGCGCTCGTGGTGGTCACCCACGACCGCTGGTTCCTCGACACCGTGGCGACCAGGACATGGGAAGTCCACGACGGGCAGGTCGACGAGTACGAGGGCGGCTACAACGACTGGATCTTCGCCCGCGCGGAGCGGGCACGCCAGGCCGACGCCGCGGAGGAACGTCGGCAGAACCTCGCACGAAAAGAGTTGGCGTGGTTGCGACGCGGCCCACAGGCACGTACCTCCAAACCGCGCTACCGCGTCGAAGCGGCAGAGAAGCTGATCGCCGACGTCCCGCCGCCCCGCGATTCGGTGGCGCTCTCGGCGTTCGCGCGGCGTCGACTCGGACGCGTGGTGATCGAACTCGAGGACGCCCACATCGAAACACCCGCGGGCGAGCACGGCGAACCGGGACGAGTGTTGCTCGACGACCTGACCTGGCGCCTCGCGCCTGGTGAACGCGTCGGACTGGTGGGAGTCAACGGCTCGGGCAAGACGACGCTGCTGCGCGCATTGGCGGGCGAGGTCGACGTCGCGCCGGGTCGTCGCGTCGAAGGCCTCACCGTGAGCCTCGGGTGGCTGAAGCAGGAACTCGACGACCTCGACCCGGACCAGCGCGTCATCTACGCCGTCGAGTCTGTTGCCACACGAATCATGCTGGGCGACAAGGAGATATCGGCGGCACAGCTGGCCGAGCGGCTGGGATTCGCGCCCGCACGCCAACGTACGCCGGTCGGCGATCTCTCCGGCGGGGAGCGTCGACGCCTGCAGCTCACCCGCATCCTCATGGCGGAACCCAACGTGCTCATGCTCGACGAGCCGACCAATGATCTCGACATCGATACCCTCCAACAACTCGAGGACCTCCTCGACAGTTGGGCGGGCACCCTCGTCGTGATCAGTCACGACCGCTACCTCATCGAGCGCATCGCCGACAGCACCTGGGCGCTCTTCGGTGATGGAAAGCTGACCAACCTCCCGGGCGGCATCGAGCAATACCTGCAGCGGCGCAAGGAGATCGCCGCATCCAGTACGGGAGACAACCGGTCCGCGGTGCTCTCGGGAGCGGGTGGAGCGACCGGTGCCGATGACTCGCCGACGCCGACGATCAGCGCCGCCGAACACCGTGAGGCGCGCAAGACGATGAACCGGCTCGAGCGCCGCATCGCGCAGCTGACGACCAGGGAAGAGCAGCTGCACGTCGAATTGGCCGACGCGGCAACAGATCCCGATCGACTCGTGACCCTGGGTGCCGAGCTGCGCGGTGTCGTCGACGAGAAGGACACCGCTGAGATGGAGTGGCTCGCGGTCGCCGAGCAGCTCGAATAGTAATGCGGGCGTGTCTGTTCGAGCGCCTCGTCAGCGTCGGATCGCCGCATTGACCAGGGTCGCTACCCCGACCGACCCGGCCTTGTTCAGGTGGTACGGGTAGGCGATGCGGTTGCTCAGGCTCGATTCATACCACGACGCCAGGCTGCACGGATCATGGCCCGCAGACGCACGATTGACATCGACGAACCGGCCGTCGACCTTCGCGGTCGCGCGAGCCAGCGCCCGATTGGCCTGTACGAACACGCCATTGAGCCACCGGACGTCGGGATCGCTGATCGGTACGAGTGGCCAGCACCCGTGCGTACCCATGAAGCCACCGATGCCCACGACCACGATCTGCGCGCGCGGTGCCTTGCGGCGGACAGCGGCGAGTGCGGGCGTGACGGCGTCTTCCATGACGGAGATGCGCCTGTTCGCGAGTTGAGCCAGGGCACGGTTGGAGCGGCAGTGTCTGTCGCCGAATGGCTGGATGCCGCACGGTCCGACGATGCGCCCCCAAGCCATGTCGTTTCCTCCGATGCTCACGGTGACGAGCTGCGCATCCGACGGCACCGACCACACCTGGGGCGGCTTGTATCCACCACTGGTCTGCTGGCCGACGCGGTAGAGATGCTCGGAGAGCGCCCCCGAGCACGAAACGTCGATGAAGCGTCGCGGCAGGGTCAGCGCCGCGACCACGGTCGGATAGTTCAGCGCCGAGCGTTTGCATCCTCCGAAGTAGCCGGGTGTCGGAGTGAAGAAGCTGCCCGAGGCGCGTGAATCGCCCAGCGCCACGTAAGGCCCGCCCGAGTAGCGCACCGGTGTGCTGCCGGGATCAGCGCCGGCCCGCGAGGACGTGAATCCGCCGCTGGCCAGCAGGGTCGCAGTGCACAGCATCACGAGCGCGATCGTGACGATCGGCCGTCGTAGAAACCGCCTCAGATCAAGCTCACTCTGTTGCACAGAATGAACTTTAGGTTGTCTTGCGCACATTGTGCGTATGCGATGTGAATCACATAACCGTGAGTAGAGTGAGCCGCGGCATGTGCGAGCTTCCGAGGAGGGCAGTGAGCGATGACAACCGTGTCAGAATCGGCGACGTCGACACGTGGCGAGTTTCCCGACGTCGAGTTTGTGACCACAGATCACGACCGCCCGCCGGTGGCCGTGATCGACCGGAGTCCGATGACGCCGGGAAAGAAGGCGATTTTCGCAGTCATCGGCCTGCTCGGCGCCATCGCCTGGGTGATCATCGCCTTCGTCCGAGGCGAATCGGTCAACGCGGTGTGGTTCGTCATCGCGGCGCTGTGCACCTACGTCGTGGCATATCGCTTCTACGCGCGGCTGATCGAGATGAAGGTGGTGCGACCACGCGACGACGTCGCGACGCCCGCCGAGGAGTACGACAACGCCCGCGACTACATGCCGACCGACCGCCGCGTGCTGTTCGGCCACCACTTCGCGGCGATCGCAGGCGCCGGCCCACTTGTCGGGCCGGTGCTCGCCGCGCAGATGGGTTACCTGCCTGGAACGATCTGGATCATCATCGGCGCTGTGGTCGCCGGCTGCGTGCAGGACTACCTGGTGCTCGCCATCTCGACGCGCCGCAGAGGGCGCAGCCTCGGCCAGATGGCCCGTGACGAACTCGGGACGGTCGGGGGGACCGCGGCCATCGTCGCGGTGCTCGTCATCATGGTGATCCTGATCGCGGTGCTCGCACTCGTCGTCGTCAATGCGTTGGCCGAGAGCCCGTGGGGTGTCTTCTCGATAGCCATGACGATCCCGATCGCACTGTTCATGGGCGTATACCTGCGGTATCTGAGGCCGGGCAGGATCAGCGAGGTCTCGGTGATCGGCGTCGTCCTGCTCCTGTTGGCCATTGTCGCCGGACGCTACGTCGCGGAAACGTCCTGGGGCCAGGACTGGTTCAGCCTGTCACCGGTTGTGCTCAGTTGGGCGATCATCATCTACGGCATCGCCGCCGCGGTGTTGCCCGTGTGGTTGCTGCTCGCACCGCGCGACTACCTGTCGACGTTCATGAAGGTCGGCACCATCGCACTGTTGGCGATCGGCATCCTGGTGGTCCGACCGGTGATGAAGGCACCAGCGGTGAGTGATTTCGCATGGAACGGCAACGGTCCGGCATTTGCGGGTGCGTTGTTCCCGTTCCTGTTCATCACGATCGC
>NZ_DLSO01000091.1:19649-59410 GCF_002500165.1 Gordonia sp. UBA7860
TGTTCCCGTTCCTGTTCATCACGATCGCCTGCGGCGCGCTGTCGGGGTTCCACGCGCTCATCGCGTCGGGCACGACACCCAAACTGTTGGCCAAGGAGGGGCAGGCGCGAATCATCGGTTACGGCGGTATGCTCACCGAGTCGTTCGTCGCGATCATGGCGCTCATCACCGCGTGCATCCTCGACCAGCACCTCTACTTCGGGATGAATGCGCCCAAGGCGCTGACGCAGGGCACGAACCAAGGCGCGGCCGACTACGTCAACAGTCTAGGACTGAGTGGAAAGCCGGTCGACGCACAGTATTTCGCCGACGCCGCGGCGGGCGTCGAGGAAAAGTCGATCGTGTCCAAGACCGGTGGTGCACCGACGCTCGCGATGGGAATGTCGGAGACTCTCCAGCGTGGGTTCGGCGGAGAATCGTTGCGCGCCTTCTGGTATCACTTCGCGATCATGTTCGAGGCGTTGTTCATTCTCACCACGGTGGACGCAGGTACGCGTGTCGCCCGCTTCATGCTGTCCGACGGCATCGGTAACCTTCCGGGCGCGCGCCGCTTCAAGGACCCGTCGTGGCGACCCGGCGCATGGCTGTGCACCGTGATCGTCTGTGCCGCATGGGGTTCGATTCTCCTGATGGGCGTCACCGACCCGCTGGGTGGTATCAACACGCTGTTCCCACTGTTCGGTATAGCCAACCAGCTGCTCGCCGCCATCGCCCTGACGGTAGTGACGGTGGTGTTGATCAAACGAGGCCAATGGAAGTGGGCGTGGATACCGGGCATACCGCTGGCATGGGACCTCATCGTCACCATGACGGCGTCGTATCAGAAGATCTTCTCGTCGAACCCGGCCATCGGCTACTGGGCGCAGCACCGCGCATTCGTGAACGCGAAGAACGACGGACTCACCACGTTCAAGACCGCCAAGAGTGCGTCGGAGATCGACGCCGTCATCCGCAACACCTTCATCCAGGGGACGCTGTCGATCATCTTCGCCGTGTTGGTGCTGATCGTGGTGGCGGCCGGCATGTGGATCGCGGTGAAGGCGCTGCGCTCGGGCGGGCTACCCACCACCGAGGAGAAACCTGTCCCGTCGAAGATCTTCGGGCCGCGTGGGTTGTTCGCGACGCGGGCGGAGAAGGCCGTCCAGCGGGAATGGGACGAATACTATGCGGCCCACGGTGATTCGGGTCGGGGGAGCAGACACGAGAAGGTGTCGACGTGATCGACGTTCTCACCCGCGGCTGGCGATCGGTGCGGTGGTACGTCGGAAGCGTGATGGGCGACCGCGACTACGAACGCTACCTCGCACATCACGCGTCGACCCACGGGGCGTCGACGCCGCTGACCGAGCGTGAGTACTGGCGACAACGCTTCGCCGACCAGGACCGCAACCCGCAGGGCCGCTGCTGCTAGGGCGGGTGGTGCGAGCCGTGGCTCCAAATGTGTGTCGTATCGAAGGATGTGGGTGCTGCAGCACCCACATCCTTCGATACGACACACATCTAGGCCCGGGCGACGTCGGTTGGTGGGTGATCTCGACAAGCTCGATCAGCGGTTGGGGCTCGATCAGCGGTTGGGGCTCGATCAGCAGTGGGGCTCGATTAGCTAGTGGACGCTCGATCCGCTGAATCGACCGTGTCCGCGAAGTTGTCGATGAGCTCGGCCGTGTAGTCCGGCTGGATCAGCGGGAACAGGTGCATGGCCCGCGGGACGACGACGAGGCGTCCGTCGGCCGCGGTCTCGACGAACCTTTTTTCGTGCAGCCGGAACTGGTCCCACGCGCCGTTCGCGAACAGCGTCGGTCCCGGGTAAGCGGCGACGGAGGCGAGGGCGTCGAAGTGGAGCACCGCGTCGACAACGTCGCGAATCGAATGGAGTGCGAGGCCGCCGGCCTCCATGTCGTCGGACACCTCGCGGCCAACGGCGATGCGCGTCAGAACCCTGCTGATCTGGGCAGCTTCGGACGGAAGCACACTGGTCGCCGCGCCGAAGAGACGGAACGGTGTGGCGAGCAGCCCACTTGGCTGCGCGGTCGCGCACAGCACGCCTAGTCCCGCGACACGATCCGGGTGTGCCGCGGCAGTCGCCATCGCGACGTAGCCGCCCATCGACATACCGACGACCACCGCAGAGCCGCCGACCGAGTCGATCGCGTCGACCACCGCGGCGACGGCGCCGTCCAATGTGAACGTCTCGTCGGCGCGTGAGCCGTGGCCCGGCATATCGGGGCAGACCACGTCACGGTCGGCGAGCGAGCCGGCCACGCGCCGAAAGGTCTGTCCGCTCACGCGCAATCCGTGCACCAGAACTATCGGTGTGCGCGACGTGGTGTGGGGAGAATCGGTGGCAACGCTGTCGGTGCTCATCGAAAGTCAGTATCCACGGAGAGTTGCGTGGGATCCACAGGTACAAAAATGCCCCCGTGGATCCCACGCAACTTTCACCTGGGCGTGATCTCGCGGTCGATTCCCACCTCTTCGCGGAAACCCGCGTCGTGCGAGACGAGCAGCAGTGCGCCCGACCAGTCCCGCAACGCCGTGACCAACTCCTCGACGGTGTCGATGTCGAGGTTGTTGGTCGGCTCGTCCATGATGAGGAGCTTGGGATCCGGGTCGACGAGGAGCGCATCCGCCAGTGCGACGCGAAGTCGTTCGCCGCCGGAAAGCTCGCCGAGGCGTCGATCGGCTCGTGAGCCGCGGAACAGGAATCGTGCGAGATGCGCTCGCACATCCTGACCGTCGACCTCCGGGTGCCGCTTACCGACGAATTCGACGACGGTCTGCGACGGATCGTCGAATGTGATCTGTTGCGGCACATACGCATAAGGGACGACGATGCGATCCTCGTCGATGAGGTCGGCGATCAGGCTGGTCTTGCCGGAACCGTTGCGTCCGGTGAGTGCCACGCGTTCGGGGCCGTCCATCCGTAGCCGTTCGTCGACGATCACCTGAGCCGAACTGCCCAGTGCCACATACGGCATGGTGATCCGTGCGCCGCGGTCGGAGCGTACGTCGTCGCGGACAGACTCGAGCCGTCCGGCGGCGGCGGTCACGTCGTCGCGGTGCTCGTTGCGGGAGCGTCCGGCAGACTTCTCTGCGGCGTCGCGCCGGAGATGCGCGATGATCTTGGGGACACGCTTCTCCGGTTCGGCCTTGGCCGCGGTCCGCGCACGTCGGTCGAGGGTGATCTGCGCGTTCACCATCTCCCGACGCTGCTTGCGAAGATCGTTGGCGGCGTTGGCAACTGCGGCCTGCGCTGTGGTCTGTTCCGCATCGACCACCTCGCGATAGAACGAGTACGGGCCACCGAACACCCGCACGTCGCCGTGATACAGCTCGAGCGTGGTATCGACGCGTTCGAGGAGCTCGAGATCGTGGGAGACGGCGAGGACGGTGCCCGCGAATCTGTCGATCAGCTCGAAAACTTTGTCGCGAGAATCGGTGTCGAGATTGTTGGTGGGCTCGTCGAGCAGCAGCACCGCCGGTCGGTGCACGATCCGCGAGACGATCGCGAGCAGCGTCGCCTCGCCACCGGACAGTGTGCCGACCGATCTGTCGAGGTCGGTGGGCAGCCCCAGCGTCGCCAGCTCGGAGGCCGCACGCGCTTCGATATCCCAGTCGTCACCCACGACATCGAAGTGCGCTGCGTCGACCGAGCCGGCCTCGATGGCGCTGATCGCGGCCCTGATCGGCTCGATCCCCAACGCCGACGCGATGGTCAGCGACGTATCGGAGAAGGCGTGCTGGGGAACGAGCGCGACGTCGCCGGTGGTGGTGATGCTTCCCGATGCCGGTACGAGATGGCCCGCGATCAGGCGTAGCAGCGTCGTCTTGCCTGCGCCGTTGGCGCCGACCAGCGAATACACGGCGCGGGGAACGGAGAACGAGAGCTCGTCGAATACCGATGTCCCGTCAGGCCACCTGTACGAAACGTCAGACAGTGTGATGGACGGTGCGAGATCGACGGATGACGGTGTGGACATGAACAACTCCGAGAAATTGGTGGGTGCGTACTGCGTCGGATCGACGCGGTCGCGCTGAATGCCAATCTCAGATGTTCATGTCTGTCAGATCACCCCTGTGCTCTTCGGAGAATGGTGCCGCACGTCCGTGCGAACCCTATCCACTTTAACTCTGCCGACGGACCTCTTGCCAACCGTGTTTGTGGAGTGTGCACAGGTGCGCTCGCCCGCCGATGGAGTCCGTGTTCGACGACGCGCTACCGTGAAACCCATGTCCTTCATCCGAACTCAGGTCGCGGGCGGTGTCGGTGAGATCATTCTCGACCGCCCCAAGGCACTCAATGCGCTCGATCAGACGATGATCGACGACATGCACGATGTCCTCGGGCGTTGGGGTGACGACGATTCGATCGAGACGGTGCTGGTGACCTCCGCGAGCGATCGCGCCTTCTGCGCCGGCGGCGACATCCGGGCGATCCGCGAGCACGCCGTCGCGGGTGAGTACGACGAGATCCGAAACTACTTCGCCGCAGAGTATCGACTCGATCAGATGATCGCGCACTACCCCAAGGCGTATGTCGCGCTGATCGACGGAGTCGCGATGGGTGGCGGACTCGGAATCAGCGTGCATGGCGAGGTCCGCGTCGTCACCGAGAACTCGTTGATGGCCATGCCCGAGACCGCAATCGGTTTCTTCCCCGACGTCGGCGCGACCTACTTTCTGCCACGCCTGCAGCGTGGTGTGGGAATGTGGTTGGGGCTCACCGGTTCACGCGTGCGCGGCGCCGACGCCGTCCACCTCGGGCTCGCCACGCACTTCGTGCCCGCGGCCGAGCTGGACTCCGTCGCCGACGCGCTGCGCGCCGGGGAGTCGCTCGTCGACATCCTCGGAGGCAGAAGCGAATTGCCCGCCTCCGACATCCCGATCGCCACGATCGGCGAGTACTTCGGCGACGACAACGTCGCCGCGATCCTCGGTGGGTTACGCGGCGCGGCAGGCGATGACTGGGCCGCGGAGATGGTGGAGCTCCTCGAAGGTGCGTCGCCGACGAGCCTGTGGGTGACCGCAGCGCTTCTCGACGCAGGCCGCGATTCGACGCTCGACGAGTGCTTCGACCGCGAATTGCATGCGGCGACAACGATCACGAAGACCAACGACTTCTCGGAAGGCGTGCGAGCAATGCTCGTCGACAAGGATCGCAGCCCGTCGTTCGAGCCGTCGACCATCGACGCTGTCGATCAGTCTGTGGTCGCCTCGATCGTCGAGGACTGAGCCGGTCACGGCTGCAGGTCGAACCATCCGGTGAGGCTTGTCGGGCGCTCGGGCCGCGCACCTGGCGTCGGTGCGGCCGCGGGCGCAGGTGTGGCGGCGGGCGCCGCACCGTCGTCGTCGACCGGCACGTCGTCATCCGGATCGAGCGGATTCTGTTCGGCGACAATCGTTTCAGGGCAGTCGAACGAGCCTGCCGCCCGTTTCGACGACATCGCGGTCAGTGTCAGTGTGCACGTCGTCGACGACCTGTACGTGCCCTTCTCCGACAGCCCGACGGTGGCGGTGATCGACGTGGTCAGCGGGCCAACGGGCGGGCGCGGACCATCGGTCGGCGGTAGGTGTTCGCCGGTCAGCGCGCCGACGGGAAATTCGATCTGCGCGCCGTCGGTGCCGTCGCCCTTGAACACGAACAGCAGGGATTCGGGTGGGACATCGGGTGTCGGTTCGCCCCAGCGGGCGAACTCGTAACATGCTGGGGCGGAAGACATCTGCTGCGCAGTCGGACTGGCCGACGCAGCTACCTGCCCGTCCGCCCCCACCTGTCCGGCCGCGCCTACCTGTCCTCCGACGCCGGCCTGGGCGGGCGATGCCGTCAACGGTCGCGGCGAGATCAGAATGTGTCCGCGGGTGAATCTCAGGTCATAACCCTGTCGGTCGATCGATCCCGACGGGGCCTTCTCCGCGCAGCGCGCCGGGTCTTGCTGAGCCGAAGTGGTCGGGGTTGCCGACGACGACTGCACCGCGCGCGTCACCGACGTCGAGTCGGCGCACGCCGCCATGATCGATGTGCCTGCTGCCGCAATCGCCAACGGTGCCGTGAGGCGCACCGTTCGGCCGGACAGCCCAGCGGTCGTTCGTCCGATCACGTCGTGTCAGCCCGCCCTGGTCAATCAGCCGTTGCGACAAGCGGTTCGAGCGTCAGGTCGCCGTGTTCTTTCTCGATGTACTGCAGTCGCCATTTGTCGCTGAAGAGTGCGAGTATCGCGCCGTCGGTCCGCGTGAACACCTCGACGCCCCGCTGACGGTTGAGTTCCGACGCACTGTCGGCGTCGGTCCGTCGGGCGAGGCTGTACCCGAGTGGCTCGATCACGGTGTCGACGTTGAACTCAGTCTTCATCCGTGCGGTGACCACCTCGAACTGCATCGGTCCGACGGCGGCCAGTACGGGCGACGCGTCGCCACGAGTGTCGTTGCGCAACACCTGTACAACGCCTTCGCTGTCGAGCTGATCCATGGCCTTGCGGAACTGCTTGTACTTGTCTGCGGTGGTGACGCGTAGCGTCGAAAAGTGTTCTGGCGCAAAGGAAGGGATGGGCGGGTACTGGATGCGCGGGCCGTCGTAGAGTGTGTCGCCCGGCGCGAGCGCCGTCGCGTTGACGAGGCCGACGACGTCGCCGGGGTAGGCGGTGTCGACCGTCGACCGGTCGCGGCCGACAACGGTGTGGGCGTACTTGGTGGCGAACGGTTTTCCGGTCTGCGCGTGGGTGACGACCATGCCGCGTTCGAACTCGCCGCTCACGATGCGCATGAAGGCCAACCGGTCTCGGTGGCTGGAGTCCATGCCTGCCTGGACCTTGAACACGACGGCGCTGAACGGGTCGGTGACCTCGCGTTCGGTGCCGTCGATCCCGGTGCGACCCGACGGCGCCGGCGCGAGTTCGACAAGCGCGTCGAGCAGTTGGCGGACACCGAAGTTCAGCATCGCCGAGGCGAAGATCATCGGCGACGTCTGGCCTGCGAGGAAGAGTTCCTCGTCGTGATCCTGGCCCATCTCGGAGAGCAGTTCACTCTCTTCGACGGCCGCGATCCAGGCGTCGCCCTCGCGCTCGAGGGCGGCGTCGGGATCGAGCAGTTCCTCCGGCGCGATCTTGGCTCCACCGGCGGTGCGGGTGAAGTGGATGTACTCGCCGGTGCGGCGGTCGAGGAGTCCGCGGAAATCGCCTGCGATGCCGACGGGCAGGAACAGCGGAGTGGGGATCAAACCGATACGTTCGCTGATCTCGTCGATGAGCTCCAACGGGGTGCGACCGGGGCGGTCCCATTTGTTGATGACGGTGATGACCGGGATGCCGCGGTGGCGACACACCTGGAACAGTTTGAGCGTCTGCGGCTCGAGGCCCTTGGCGGCGTCGATGAGCATGACCGCGGCGTCGACCGCGGTGAGCACTCGGTAGGTGTCCTCGGAGAAGTCGGCGTGGCCCGGAGTGTCGACGAGGTTGATGACCGCGCCGGGGCCGTCGGTGCCTTCGAGTGCGTAGTTGAACTGCAGGGCGGTGGAGCTGACGGAGATTCCGCGAGCCTTCTCCATCTCCATCCAGTCCGACACCGTCGACTTACGGCCGGCCTTGCCGTGGATGGCGCCCGCCTCGCTGATCACATGCGCGTGCAACGCCAAGGCCTCGGTCATCGTCGACTTACCCGCGTCGGGGTGGGAGATGATGGCGAAGGTACGTCGACGCTGGGCTTCGAGCCGCAGCTCACGCGCGTCAGAACTCACCAGACGAGGCTACTAGCCGGGCGAGCGTCGGGGCAAAACGCTCGACGCTGCCCGACGGTCGGGCCAGACGCTACTCGAACGGCACCGGCGGCATCTTGACCACCTGCGCGGCGTAGCTGAGTCCCGCGCCGTAGCCGAGCAGCAGGGCGGTGTCGCCCGGCTTGGCCTTGCCGGTCGAGAGGAGATCCTCCATGGCCAGCGGGATCGACGCCGCCGAGGTGTTGCCGGTGTATTCGATGTCGTTGGCCACCGGGGTGCCCTCGGGCAGATGTAGCGTCTTCGCAAGCAGATCGTTGATGCGGGTGTTGGCCTGATGGGGGACGAAGACGTCGAGGTCTTCGGCGCCGATCTTGGCGGCGTCGAGCGCGCGCTGTGCCACCTTGCCCATTTCGAAAGCGGCCCAACGGAATACCGCAGTGCCGTGCAGTCGCACGTAGGGCCGCTGCACCCGGTCGCCGTCGAGGAAGGTCACCCAGTCGATGTCCTGGCGGATCGCGTCGTACTGGGTGCCGTCGCTGCCCCAGATGACCGGTCCGAGTTGCTGGTCCTCGGTGGGGCCGACGACGACGGCGCCGGCGCCATCGCCGAAGATGAAGCAGTTGGTGCGGTCGGTCATGTCGAGGGTCACAGACAACTGCTCGGCACCGATGACGAGGACATGCGTTGCGCTTCCGCCGCGCACCATGTCGGCGGCGAGTGCCATGCCGTAACCGAATCCGGCGCAGCCGACGGTGACGTCGAACGCGGGAACACCGTTCGCGCCGAGTTCGGTGGCGACCTTCGTCGCGCCGGCAGGCGTCATGAGCAGATGGGTGTTGGTCGCGAGGATGACGGCGTCGATGTCGGAACCGGAGAGCAGAGCATTGGCGATCGCCGTGCGTCCGGCCTTGATGCCCATCTCCACGACGTCCTCGTCGCGGCGCGCGAAGCGTCGGGTCTTGATACCGGTCCGCGTGTAGATCCACTCGTCGGAGGAATCGATGTGCTCGCAGATCTCGTCGTTGGTGACGACTTGCTCGGGACGGTACGCACCGATGCCGAGCATGCCGATGTTGTTGACGCCCGCTGTATCCGCGATCTCTGCCATGAGGTTCCTTCCGTTATGCGACCCGACATAGACCGTCTCACATCGCGGAGCTACTCGGAAGTACTGATGCGCGGCGAGGGGGCATCTTTGCCGGGCTGACCCTGCAGAATGCGCCTGTAATCGGTGCGGTCGACGGTCATCTGGTGGCCCGGATCGTCGGGTGGTGGCGTCCAGTCGGCGTTCTCCAGAAACGACAGCGTCCCGTTCTGGACGTCGGCGATGACGTCGGTGAGCCAGTCCGCCTCGGCCTGCGCGAGGCGCAACCACAGGCGAGCGCCTTCCATGGCATGCGGCGGAGCGTAGGGGTTGGCACCGGGTTCGGTTGCTGCGGAGTATTCGCGCATCACGTCCTGCAGCGTCACCAAACGCTGTTTGAGCAGCGTCGTCGCGTGGTCGTCGCCGAGGAGTGGCAGGAGATTGAACGCCGCCTGGAACGCGCTGCGGTCGAAGACGTCGACGCCGATGATCGCGTGCTCGAGCATGCTGTGCAGCCTGACCCGACCCGACTCGGTGATCTCGTAGACGCTGACCTCACGCGAGCCGTCGGAGACCTCGCGTCGTGTGAGATCGCCTGAGTCGCTGAGCTTTCCGAGGGCGTAGTAGATCGAGCCCGGATTGACGTTGGCCCACTTGTCGACCTGCCACGACAGCAGTTCGCGCCGGATTTGATAGCCGTTGACCGGCCCGAAGATGCCGACGACGCCGAGTAGGAGTAGCGGCGTCGTCGGTGGGATCGGTGGCGTGGAAGCCATGACCTGACAGTAATGCGTCGACGCGGATTCCGAATCGAGGGCGGGGGTTGTCCGCATTTCGATGAATCATCGACGAGCAGGTGGTCAGTACACGCAGAGAGAGCCACGACGTGGGCGCCGTCGGGTTTCCGACGCCGCCGACGACTACCTCTGCGACGAAACCAGTGACTAGTCAACTTTGACTAGATGGCTTATATTCAAACTTGAACACGACGTGAGCGGCTCACTCGACGTTCACGCAGAGAGGGGACGAGCTGTGACACCGACGATGATCCAAGCGCGAGGTCTGGTGCAGACATTCACGACGGGGCGAGGCAAGAACAAACGCGAGGTGCGAGCCGTCGACGGCGTCGACCTCGATATTCACGAGGGCGAGGTGGTCGGATTTCTCGGCCCCAACGGCGCGGGGAAGACGACCACGCTGCGCATGTTGACGACGTTGCTGCGGCCAACCGCCGGAACCGCGACCGTCAACGGATACGACGTCGTGCGCGAGTCGGTGATGGTCCGTCGCAGTATCGGATACGTGTCGCAGGCGGGTGGAACGTTCAGCCAGGCCAGGGCGGGCGACGAGGTGGTCGACCACGGGATGCTCTACGGACTCTCGCACGCCGACGCCACTCGACGCGGGCACGAACTGTTCTCCCGACTGCAACTCGACGGACTGTGGGAACGGCAGCCCAAGAACATGTCGGGTGGTCAGAAGCGTCGCCTCGACATCGCAATGGGATTGATCCACGATCCCTCGCTGGTCTTCCTCGACGAACCGACCACCGGCCTCGACCCGCAGGCGAGAGCGAACCTCTGGGACCACATCAGCAGGCTGCGCACCGAGCGTGGCGCCACGGTCTTCCTCACCACGCACTACCTCGACGAGGCCGACGAACTGTCGGACCGCATCCTCATCATCGACAACGGCAAGATCGTCGCGGCAGACACCGCTCAGAACCTCAAAGACCAGGTGTCGGGCGACCTCGTCGACCTCGAGATCCAGCTGGCAGCCGAGGTCGACATAGCTGCGGATCGTCTACGACGCATCGCCAACTCCGTCGAGACCGACGGCCGACACGTGCGCGGCCGCGTGCGGCACGCGGGACGCGAGATACCGGGACTGCTCCGCGAACTCGACGCCTCGGGCATCGCGCTCGACAGCATCGAGGTGCTGCGACCCACCCTCGACGACGTCTTCCTCACGATGACCGGGCGTTCACTGCGCGACGCTCAAGCCACGAGCGAAGACGCCGCACTCGAAGAACTCGACAACGAAGGAGCCATCCGATGAACTTCCTCCGCGACTCCACCATCGTGTTCCGTCGACAGATCCGGATGAATCTGCGTAACCCGGCCTGGGTACTGATCGGCGTGCTGCAACCCGTGCTCTACCTGCTGCTGTTCGGCCCGCTGCTCAAACCCATCGTCGACCAGTTCCCCGGCGGCGCCGACAATGCCTACACGTTCCTGGTGCCAGGACTCCTCGTGCAGCTCGGATTCTTCGGCGCGATGTTCGCCGGGTTCAGTCTGATCGGGGAGTGGCGCGAAGGCGTCGTCGAAGCCGAACGCGTGACGCCCGCGAGCCGCACCGCACTGCTGGCCGGTCGGCTGATGCGCGACGTGCTGCAGTTGTTCGTCCAGGCGCTGATCCTGGTGTTCCTCGGCTACGCCATGGGTATGCGCGGATCCGTCAGCGGCGCGATCGTCGGCATCGCAATCACGCTGCTGATCGGCGCAGCGTGCGCCGCGGCGTCGAACGCGCTTGCCCTGACCGCCAAGAGCGAAGACGTCATGGCGCCGGTCATCAACATGGTGATGATGCCGGTGCTGTTGCTGTCGGGAATCCTGCTGCCGATGACGCTCGGACCGATGTGGCTGCAACGGGCCAGCGATTTCATGCCGTTCCGCTGGATCGTCGACGCCGTCCGCAGCAGCTTCGTCGGAGGCGTCGCGACGTCGACGGTCGCGTGGGGTCTGCTCACCGCCATCGCGCTGGCGATCCTCGGAACATGGTGGGGCACAGCGGTATTCCGCAAGGAGAACGCGTAGCGGGTGCTACCCCAGGTCGTCGAAGCTGCTCACCTTCGGCGCCGGGGGGAGCGTCACGACAGCCCCGGCGTAGGAGAGGCCCGCGCCGAACCCGAGCAGCAGCGCGGTCTGTCCGCCCTTGGCCTTGCCGGTGGCCAGCATCTCTTCCATCGCGAGCGGGATCGACGCCGCCGACGTGTTGCCGGTGTTCTCGATGTCGTTGGCCATCGGCAGGTCGTCGGGGAAGCCGAGGTTCTTCTTCATCAAGTCGTTGATCCGGGCGTTCGCCTGGTGGGGCACGAACACCTCGATGTCGTCGATCCCGATCCCGGACCGCTCGATCACCGACGACAGCGCCTTGGGCAGGGTGATTGCCGCCCATCGGAAGACGCGTGAACCCTCCATCGTGACCACCATGCGGCCGACGGGCTCGGTCTCCGGATCCTTGTGCTGGTACTCCTGAGCGCGATCCATGTACTCGGGAATGTCATAGTTCTGGCCGATCGCCTCGGCGTTCTCGCCGTCGGAACCCCAGACGGTCGGGGAGATCCCGTTGTCGTCACTCGGTCCGACGACGACCGCGCCGGCGCCGTCGCCGAAGATGAATGCGGTGTTGCGGTCGGTGGGCTCCATGACGACCGACATCGTCTCGACGCCGACGACAAGCACGTACTCGGCTGAGCCCGCGCGCACGGTGTCGGCCGCGACGCCCAGGGCGTAGCCGAAGCCGCCGCATCCCGCGGCGATGTCGTAGGCGGGAATTCCGTTGAGGCCGATGTCGTAGGCCACGATCGGGCCGCCGTGCGGGATCTTGGTCTTCCAGCTGTTGGTGGCCAGAATCAGCGCACCGATCTTGCCCTTGTCGATCCCGGAGTTCTCGATGGCCCGCTCGGCTGCGGCTGCGGCCATCGACCGCGCGGTCTCGTCGCCGCTGATCCACCGGCGATAGCGGATGCCGCTGCGCTCGAAGATCCACTGATCCGAACTGTCGAGAACCTCGCACACCTCATCGTTGCTGACCAGGCGCCTGGGTCGGTACGCGCCGATGCCCAACATCGCTACGTTCTGATGGCCTGTGTTGGCGGCGATGACGGTCACGCGTACTCCCCTTCGACAAACGGATCACGCAGCGGTTAGCCCTGCGCCCGAAAAGAGTGTAGGCCCCGCCACATCCGGTGACGAACAAGGCCGCTTCTCACGGCGCCTCCTCGCCCCGGCCGTCGAGTGCGTCTCAGGGGTTGAGGGGGTATCAGCCGTTGATCGGCCAGAACACCGGGACCAGGGTCACGGTGACGATCAGCCAGCAGACCATCAGCACGATCCCCAGTCGCCAATAGTCGCCGAAGCGGTATCCGCCCGGATTCATCACGATCATGTTGGCGGGAGTGGCGATCGGCGTCAGCAGGGAAGCGGCAGCAGCGACGCAGACCACCATGAGCACGGTACGGGCGTCGACACCGACGTCGGCCGCGGCGACGAGCGCGATCGGAATGACGATCAGCGCGGTGGCGACGTTGGAGATGAACTGTCCGAGCATGGCTGTCAGCACGAACAGCATGGCGAGCAGAAGATACGCACTGTGCCCGGACACGAGGTCGACGATGGGTCGTGCGATCAATTCGGCACCGCCACTGCTCGTGATCGCCGCTGACATCGGAATCAGCGCGGCGATCAGAACCAGCGTCGCCCAGGGAACGGCACGATATGCCTGCTCGCTCGACAGCACGCGGAACAGCACCATCGCACCCGCGCCGAGCAGGCCGGCGACCACCGGAGGCACGACCCCGCTCGCCAGCAGCGCGATGGTGGCCACCAGGATGACGGCCGCGCGTGGAGCACTCCGTCCGAGCGGAACCGTCTGCCGCCGAACGGTTTCCGACGACGCGACCACCAGAACGTCCTTGTCGTCGGCCAGTGCGTCGAGCGCGCCCCACGGTCCGTACACCAGCAGGGCGTCGCCTTCCTGCAGCGTCGACGCGCGGGACGAGACGTCGTCGTTCTGCCTGCGCACCGACAACACGAGCAGTCCGTCTTCTGCGCGCACCATTCCGCCGAACGCCGGTCGTCCGATCCACGACGAGCGCGGCGGGATCACCAACTCACAGACTCCGTTGTCGCGGTTGATGAGACTGTCGTGGCGACCGCTCATGCGCCTGCCGATGGTGTCCTCGACGGTGAGGTCGGTGTCCCGTGCGAGCGTCTCGACGGCGGTGCCCACGCCGGAGACGACGAGTACGTCCGACGGTTCGAGCTTATGCGTCGAACTGAGTACGCGGCCACGTTCGGACTGTGCGGCGACCGTGTCGATCGCGTCGTCGGTAATGGCGGCGCGGACAGTCTTCCCGACGAGCGTCGACGCTGCTTCGACGTGCAGGCGAAAGGTGCGCACGCCGGTCGTCGCCAATCCCGACAATTCGTAATGCTCGACCACGTCGCGCTGGTATCTGCTGAAATCCTCTGGTAGTGACTGTGATTCGCGACGTGGGATCAGCCGGTCGCCGACAAGCGCGATGACAACCAGCGTCACCACGACCAGGGGGACGCCGATGAGGGAGAAGCCGAAGTAGCCGATCGAGGAACCGGTTTGCTCGGTGGCGGCTTCGTCGATGATGACGTTGACCGGACTGCCGCTCAGCGTGAGCAGTGAACCGGCGCTCGCGGCGAACGCGAGAGGGAGCAGTACGCGCGACGGTGACAGATGCGCACGCCGCGCGACGGCGACGCTGACCGGGACCAACGCTGCCGCTGCGCCGTTGATCGTGATGAGTGGACTCAATGCCGCGGCGAGAACCATGATGGCGGCAACCACCCTGGTGCGTGTGCGACCTGCGACGCGCGCCAGCACGCTGCCCAGCCATGCGGTGATTCCCGACGCCTCGAGTCCCTCGCTGATCACGAACAGGGCCGCGATGAAGGCGATGACGCTCTGACCGAGACCCGAGGTCAGTTCGTCGAACTGCACGAGTCCGAGGAAGTAGAGCGCCAGCGCCGACCCGATGGCGACGAGGCCGACCGGCAGCTTGTTGATGATGAACAACACGACCGTGACGCCGAGGACGATGAGGCTCAGGGTGGCGTCCGACATTGGACCATCGTTGCACCGAGAGTGCACTCATGCTGCGGTGTCGGGCAGTGCGTGCCGCTTTTCAGTCAGCGGCGGCGTCGCCGAATCGCGGTATCACCAGGTGTGGACGACGTTCTGCGCTGCCTCGAGACCCGAGGCGATCAGCGCCTCGGTGGCGTCGGCGCCGTGCTGGATGAGTAGTTCGACGTCGGCGCGTGCCGACGACGGAAAGGGTTTGAGCACGAAGTCGGCGGGATCCTGGCGGCCGGGCGGGCGACCAATGCCCAAGCGGACGCGGTAGTAGTCACGCGATCCGAGTGCCTGGCTGATCGAGCGCAGGCCGTTGTGGCCGCCTTCGCCGCCACCGAGTTTGAGGCGGACGGCACCGAAGTCGATGTCGAGTTCGTCGTGCAGCGCGATCAGATCCGACGGGTTGATCGAGTAGAACTTCGCGAGTGGGCCGATCTCGCGGCCGGTGGTGTTCATGTACGTGCGTGCACGTGCCACCAACACCGACTGGCCGGCGAGCGTGATGGGTGCCACCATCGCGCCGGAGCGCTTGTGCACCTTCCATCGCTCGCCGGCCGTCGTGACGAGATGGTCTGCGACCATCGCGCCGATGTTGTGACGCGTCCGCTCATACTTGGAACCGGGATTACCGAGTCCGACAACAAGTTTCATGATTCCTGTGTCATCAGTAGTGGCGGAGCGTCGGAAGAGGTGACGCCGAATTACTCGGCCTCGGCCTCAGCGGCGGCGGCGTCGGCGTCAGCCTGCTCCGCGTCGGTCTCTTCCTCGAGCTCTGCGGCGGTGGTCGCCTCGTTGACTGCGACGATGAGGGTCTCCGGGTCGGTGATGAGCTCGACGCCCTGGGGGAGGACCAGGTCCGACGCGTGGACCGACGTGCCGACTTCCTTGCCCTCGACGTCGACGACGATCTGCTCGGGAATCGACAGTGCGTCGGCCTCGATCTCGACGGTGTTGGCGTCCTGGGTGACCAGGGTGCCGGGAGCGGCGTCGCCCTCGACGACGATGGTGACCTCGACGGTGACCTTCTCGCCGCGCTTGATGACGAGCAGGTCGACGTGCTCGATGTAGTTGCGGATCGGGTGGATGTCGATCTGCTTGGTCAGCGCGAGCTGGCTGGTGCCCTCGATGTCGAGGTCGAGGACCGCGTTGGTGCCGTTGTTACGCAGGATGGCGGCGAAATCGCGAGCCGGGAGGTTGAGGTGCTGCGGGTCGGTGCCGTGGCCGTACAGCACGGCGGGCACGTTGCCTGCGCGACGAGCGCGTCGAGCGGCGCCCTTGCCCTTTTCGGTGCGGGTGGTGACTGCCAGTGCGTTTGCCTGGGTTGCCATGTGACTCTCCTTGGTGGTTCGGCCGCGTCTGTGCGTGCAGCCGGGTGGTCGGTGCTCGGCGCTCTGTGGCAGTTCCGCAGGCCGACAATCCACGACCACCTGCGGAAACTCGAGTCCGCAAGGAGATGTGCGATGGTCGCGCCGATTACGGTGACTGCTCACCCTCGCCGAGACAACCCGTCAAGAATAGACGACGACCTGCGGTGAAGTCACATCGCGCACCGTACGGTGACACCATGACCTCTCGTACCCCTGATCGCGTCGTCACCGACTTCCTCGACGCGCTCGCCCGCGACGACAGTTCCGCAGCCATGGCCGACCTCGACGACAACATCGTCTACACCAATGTCGGACTGCCGACGATCCGTGGCAAACGCAACGTCGCCAAGGTCTTCGGTGCCATGGACGCGTCGTCATTCGCCGGATTCGACTACGGGATCATCAACATCGCCACCGACGACACGGTGGTGCTCACCGAGCGGATCGACGAGATCCGGCTCGGTCCCGTGCGAATCCGGTTCTGGGTGTGCGGGCGCTTCGAGGTTCTCGACGGTGCGATCGCCGTGTGGCGCGACTACTTCGACTTCTGGGACATCACCAAGGGCTTCGTGCGTGGACTGGTGGGTGTCGTCGTTCCGTCGGCGGTGCAGTCGCTACCCGCGCGCACGGTCGACGCCCCCGGGATCATCTAAAGCCCCGCGACCTAGCCGAGTTCGCCCTGCGCAGCGGCAGCGGCGACGGCGGGGTCGGCAGACGAGGTGTCTTTGAGTGCGACGCCCGACGCGCCGAGTTGCCGTGCCCCGGACACCAGTGCTTCGACGATCCGGGCGGCGTCGCGGTATCCGAGCCCGTCCGGCGGATGGATGTTGGAGATGCAATTGCGTTCGGAGTCACGACGTCCCGGCTCCGGACGATAGGTCAGGTAGATGCCGAGGCTGTCGGCGACGGACAGTCCCGGGCGTTCCCCGATGATCACGAGAAGGATCTCGACGCCGAGCGCCTCCCCGATGTGATCGCCGAGCGCGACGCGTGCCTGGGTGGCAACGACCGGCGGAGCGATCGAGAATTGCGGCGAGAGTCCGGCAGCGATCGTATCGACGAGCGTGACCGCGTGCGTGTCCACCGCCGTCGCCGACAAGCCGTCGGCGATCACGAAACCGATTTCGGCACCTGAATGTTGCACTGCGGAAAGGTCATTCGGGATTCGGCCGAGGTCGGGTCGGCGCAGATACTCCGCCCGCGACGACGCCTGACTCGTGACGACCGCCGGCTCGCCCAACCCCAGCCCCTTCAGACCGTCGACGACGCCGTCGGAGTCCATCGGGGTGTGCACGGCGTCGCGTGCTGCCGCGTGATCGGCCTGGAACTGCAGCACATCAGCACTCGACAGCGCATTTCCGCTGCGCTGCAAGCCGATTCGGGCCTGGGTGAGTCCGCGCATCGATTTCCACGGATCGACCGACGGGATTGATTGCGTCTCGGGCGTGTTCACGACGCCGCCAGTCCGCGCAGCGCCGACGTCTGCGGGTCGAGTGGCACGACGTGGCCGCCGTCGTCGGCCATGCCGATCGTCTGCATCCACTCCTCGAATTCCGGTGCGGCGCGCAGGCCCAGGACGTCGCGCAGGTAGAGCACGTCGTGAAAAGACAGGCTCTGGTAGCCGAGCATGATGTCGTCGGCGCCCGGCACGGTGATGACGAATCCGACTCCGGCCATCCCGAGCAGGCTCAGCAGCGTGTCCATGTCGTTCTGGTCGGCCTCGGCGTGGTTGGTGTAGCAGACGTCGACGCCCATCGGCAGCCCGAGAAGCTTGCCGCAGAAGTGATCTTCGAGTCCCGCGCGGATGATCTGCTTGCCGTCGAAGAGATACTCGGGGCCGATGAATCCGACGACGGTGTTGACCAGCAGGGGTTCCAGCGACCGGGCGACCGCGTAGGCGCGCGCCTCGAGGGTTTGCTGGTCGACGGGCCGGCCACCGGTCCCGAGGTGAGCGCCTGCCGACAGTGCCGAGCCCTGCCCGGTTTCGAGATACATCACGTTGTCGCCGACGGTCCCGCGGTGCAACGACCGCCCGGCCTCATTGCCTTCGTTGAGAACTGCCAGGTCGACGCCGAATCCGCGGTTGGCGCCCTCGGTGCCCGCGATCGACTGGAAGACCAGGTCGACCGGCGCGCCCGCCTCGACCAAGCCGATCGTCGTGGTGACGTGCGAGAGCACGCACGACTGCATCGGAATGTCGAAACGCTGCCGCACGTCGTCGAGGAGTTCGAGCAGCGTCGACGTCGCCTGTGGTGAGTCGGTTGCCGGGTTGATTCCGACGACGGCGTCGCCGCAACCGAGTAGTAGCCCATCGAGCAGACCGGCGGCGATACCCCTCGGATCGTCGGTCGGGTGGTTGGGCTGCAGTCGGGTGGCCAGTCGTCCCGGCAGCCCGATGGTGGTGCGGAATCCGGCGGTGACCTCCATCCGCCGCGCGACCGCGATCAGATCCTGATTGCGCATCAGCTTGCTGACAGCGGCAACCATCTCCGGGGTCAACCCGGGCGACACCGCCTGCAGCCGCTGCGTCCCCCCGGGCGCAACGACCTGTTCGAGCAGCCAGTCACGCAGGCCGCCGACCGTCAGGTGCGAGATGGGTGCGAATGCCTCGCGGTCGTGGGTGTCGATGATCAGGCGCGTCACCTCGTCGGACTCGTACGGGACGAGCATTTCCTCGAGGAACACGGTGAGTGGGAGGTCGGCGAGCACCCATGCCGCCGCCGCGCGCTCGGCGTCGGATTGTGCTGCGCACCCGGCCAATTCGTCGCCAGAACGTGCCGGCGTGGCTTTGGCCATCACGTCGATGAGATCGGCGAACTGATAGGTGTGTCCGCGAAGTGAATGGCTGTAGGTCACGAGAGTCCCTCTTCGGCGTCGGCAATGGCCTCGAACTCTTCGTCGGCACTGGCGAAGACCAGCCGCTTGCGGCTGTAGAGGCCAAAATACGCCATGAAGAGGGCGAACACGATGAGACAGCCGGTTGCCGCCTTGATGTCGACGAGGAAGGTGGCCACGAGCGCGAGCACTGCGATGACGAGCGCGAACGCCGTCGTCACGATGCCGCCCGGCGTCCGGTACGGGCGTGCCAGTTCTGGCTCCCGGATGCGCAGCACGATGTGGCTGATCATCATCAGCACATAGCTCAGCGCCGCACCGAAGACGGCCATGTTGAGCAGCATGGCGCCCTGCCCGGTCAGCGACAGGATGAAGCCGACGATGCCGGGCACGATGAGGGCCAACGTCGGGGACTTGCGGGAGTTGGTCACCGACAACGACTTCGGCAGGTAGCCCGCGCGCGAGAGTGCAAAGAGCTGTCGCGAGTAGGCGTAGATGATCGAGAAGAAGCTCGCCACCAGGCCTGCGAGACCGATGTAGTTGACGACGGTGTGCGCGGTACCGCTGCCCAACGCCTCGACCAACGGGTTGCCCGAAGTCTGCATGGCCGACGCCCCGCCCGCGCCGGGCACCATAAACAGCACCAGCGCGCACGTGCAGATCAGCGCACACATGGCAGCGATGATCCCGCGCGGCACATTGCGAGCGGGGTTCTTGGCCTCCTCTGCGGCGAGGGGCACACCTTCGACGGCGAGGAAGAACCAGATCGCGAACGGGATGGCTGCCCAGATGCCGAGGTATCCGTGGGGGAGGAAGGAGTTCGCGCCCGCCGCGTCCGTCGGAGCGATATCGGTGAGGTTCGACCACGAGAAGTCGCCGATCGCCGCAATAGCGAACACGATCAGCCCGGCGAGTGCGATGGCGGTGATCACGAACATCACCTTCAATGCTTCGCCGACACCTGCGAGGTGCACGCCGATGAAGATGGCGTAGACCACGAGGTACACCCACCAGCCGTCGGTGATCCCGAACAGGTGCAGTGATTCGACGTATGCGCCGATGAAGGTGGCGATCGCCGCGGGCGCGATTGCGTACTCGATCAGGACCGCGGTGCCGGTCGCCATTCCGCCCCACGTGCCGAGAGCCCGGCGGGCGAAGGTGTATCCGCCTCCTGCCGCGGGTAGGGCCGAGCTCATCTCGGCCATGCCGAGCACCATCGCGAAATACATCGCGGCGATGATGACGGCCGCGATCGCCAGGCCGCCGAAGCCGCCCTGCTCGAGTCCGAAGTTCCACCCTGAGTAGTCGCCGCTGATGACGTAGCTGACTCCGAGGCCTGCGAGCAGCACCCACCCGGCCGTGCCGGTCTTGAGTCGACGTTTGTCGAGGTAGTCGGTCGAACTCGCGGTCGACGACGCGGCAGCCGTGGCGCCGCCTCCGGACTCGATTGTGCTCATGAACGCGCCTTTCGTGCGGAGGCGAGATCACCGTCGGTCTCGCTGCTTACTCGATTCCGGCAGAACGGTACGGGGTGTGTGTCACGTCACAATGGCGCCAAGGTAAGGGCGGCTGAGAAATGCGAGAGCCGGATTTCTCACGCGGGTTAACACGCTGGAAACACGAAAACGATGCGTCGCAACGACCGCTCCGTCACGGTAGAGGGCGCTATGCCGACATCCTCCACTGCCGAGTCACCTACTGGCGAATCGCTGTCGCCGTCGTACCCGTTGGTCGCCGACGAGTCGCCGGTGCGCGGCCTGACTCGCCGTCAGCTTCCCTTCATACCCGTCTTCGCGCAGTCCGTCGCGGCCATCGCGCCGGCAGGGACGTCGGCGGTGACGCCGTTGTTCGTGATCGCCGCGATGAGCGGTGCAGGCGGTGTCATCTCGTTCGCCGTCGCGATGGTCGTCGTCATGATGATCTCGGCGTGCGTGCGGCCGATGGCGCAACGGCTCGCCGTCGTCGGCGGTCTCTATTCGTACGTCGCTCAGGGATTCGGCCCGCGGGTGGCCCTGCCGACGGCATGGTCGGCGATCGTCGGTTATGGCTCGGTGAGCATGGCGGGACTTCTCGCAGTTGGCTTGTACCTCAACCACATTGCCGTCAGCATCGGGGTGTCGACGTCGGTGTGGCTGCCGATCGTCTGTGTGATCATCGTCGTGGCCGCCCTCGTCATGACCGTGCTGATGGTTCGCGGGATCAAGGTCTCTGCGACCGCCACACTCGCGATCGAGGTCGTCGCCGTTGTCATCCTGGTCGGCCTCATGGTGTGGCTCGGGATCACGCATCATTCGGCGGACTGGTCGAAGGTGTTCGCACCGCAGGTCGACGTCGGGTCGATGGGTCTGATGATCGTGGTCGCGGTCAGCGCGTTCGTCGGATTCGAGAGTGCGACGACGCTGTCGGCCGAGGCGCGTCGACCCTTCCGCAGCGTTCCGCGCACCCTGCGCTGGACACCGATCGCCGCGGGCGTCATCTATCTGCTCGCGGTGACCACCCAGTCACTCGCGATGTTCGACGCCCCGGTGGGCGTACGGGAGAGTTCCACACCCCTGGCCGCCCTGTTCCTCTCCGACGGCACCCGCGTCACAGCGGTCATCCTCGACATCGGGATCGCGACGTCGTTCTTCGCATGCGCGCTCGCCTCGGTCAACGCGCTGGTGCGCGTCCTGTTCACGCTGGGGCGCGAGCGGGTGGCACCGCGGGCATTCGGCACCACGCACCCGCGCTTTCACACCCCCGCGTTCGCCACGATCTGCGCGATGGCGGTCGTGACGCTCGGGCCGCTGGTGTTCCTCTGGTGCGGCGGCGACCCGCAGAACGGGATCCGCGACTTCCTGACGCTCAGCGCCCTCGGCTACATGGGCAGCTACCTCACCGCGTGTCTCGCATCGCCGCGGCTACTGGCGCGGATCGGGGAGAGCAGCAGGCGCATCCTGGTGCTCGGCGTGGTCACCGCGACCATTCTCGGAGTGCTGTTGCTGACCGCCTTCGGGACCGGCGTCGGACACGGCCGCATTCTGGGCGTCGTCTACGTCGCGTCGATGGCGGTCGTGACCGTGTTCGTCCTGTTCGTGGCGCGACGCCGACCTCATCTGCTCGGCGGTGTCGGTGTCTTTGATGCGACGACCAGCGCCGACATCCTCACGACTGCGACTCTGCGGTGACAACTCGGCGACCCGCGTGCGCATGCCACCGTGAGGGGGCGACATGGCGATAGGCCGTGCGCCGCGGTCGGATTCGGTGGTGCGCGCGCTGCAGATCATCGAGACCGTCGCCGACCTCGGAATCGGTACGACGGCCCGCGACATCGCCGATCGGCTCGATCTCCCCTCCGCGAGCACCTATCGGCTGCTCAACAGTCTCGTCGCCGACGAGTTCCTGGTGCGGACGGCTGATCTGCGTGGCTTCGCGATCGGCACGCGCCTCGCGTCGTTCGTCGACGGCGTGGTCACGCCTCCGGTCCCGGCGCGTGCCGCGGAGCTGATCGACGAGTTCCGCGGCTCGGTGCGGTTCGCCGTGCATCTGCTCTACTTCCGCCCCGCCTCGGTGCGCGTCCTCGACGCCGATCCCGACCATCCGCTCGACGGGGTGGGTGAGCTCATGCGGTACCTGCACGCGTCTGCGGCGGGCAAACTGCTGCTCGCGTCGCTGTCGCAGTGGCGCGACGCGCTAGAGATGCCGCTACTACCCGTCACGCCCGCCACGATCATCGACCCGACGCGGCTCGAGGAACAGATCGCCGAGATCCGACGGACCGACGTAGCGCGCGACGATGGCGAACTCGTCGTGGCCCACGCGCACGTCGCCGTCCCGATCTACGACGTCACCGGCGCTGTGCGCGGCGCGGTGATGATCGGCGGGGTGTCGAGCAGACTCGAGGCGATCTGCTCACTGACCGACGCCGCGCGCGGACTCGCGAACGCCGTTGGGCCGCTGCTGTTCTGAGCGGTTGTTGTTCTGAGTGGCTATTGTGAGCTGTGGTCTGCCGGTTGTGGCGCTGCTACAGGATCTCGTCGAGCTTGTCGAGTGGGCGGGCGAGGCGAGTTCCCTTGTCGGTCACCACAAACGGACGTTCGACGAGGATCGGGTGCGCGACCATCTCGTTGAGCAGTTTCTCGTCCGACGCGGCGTCGAGGTCGAGCTCCTTGTAGAGCGCCTCGCGCTTGCGCGCGGCCTGACGAACGGTGATACCCGCATCGGCGAAGAGCTTCTCGAGTTGTGCGCGGGTGTACGGCTCGTCGACGTACTTCACGATTGTCGGTTCGACGCCCTCGTCGCGGAGTCGTTGCAGCGCTTTGCGCGACGTCGAGCATTTGGGGTTGTGATAGATCGTCGCGTTGTCGCTCGCAGCAGCCATAAGGGTGACACTACCCAAGCGCCAACTACCCAGACTCTGCGGCGGCGTCGTCGGGTGTGATGCGCCGGGGGAGCGTGAGGGCGACGGCTAGGGCGATGACCGCGCACACGGCTCCGACGACGACGGGTGCGAGCGCGCCGCCGTGCTCGATCGCCAGTGCGCCGATCAGAGCGCCGACGCCGATCGAGAAGTTGAACGTCGTGGAGTAGAGCGTCGTCGCCGACTCCCGGTAGGCGGGTGCCACGCGGAACACCGTCGTCTGCAGGCCGATCGGGGCAGCGGCGTATCCGGCGGCCCACACGAGGAGTCCGACGAGAGCCGAGGGAAGCCACAGACCCGCGACGGGCGTGAGTATCAGTGCACCCGCGAGGACCGCGATGATCGCCGCCAGCGACCACCGCACCGACTGGGTCCGGGTCAGGAATGCCCCGGCCGTGAAGTTGCCCGCGACCCCTGCCACGCCCATCACCAGCAGGACCACACCGACCAGGTCGGCGTTGATTCCGAGGATCTCGACGATGAACGGGGTGACGTAGGTGTAGGCGGCGTACGCACCGGTGATGACGAGCGCGGTGACGATCAGCGTCGTCCGGAGGTCGCGCATGCGCAGCAACCTCGGCAGACCGCGCAGGCCGATGGTCTCGCTGTCGCCAGGGACCGAACGGAGCAGCACCGTCAGCGCGACGAGGCTCACCAGACTCAGTCCGGCAAGCGTCCAGTAGGCGGCCCGCCAGCCGAATGCCTGCCCGATCACGGTGCCGACGGGCATGCCGAGCACCGACGCCAGCGACACCCCTGAGAACGCGATCGTGGTCGCGCGGACGGCGGCGTTCGGTGGGACCAGGCGCACCGCGGTGGCCGCGACGATCGCCCACATCAACCCGAGGGCGACGCCGATCGACATGCGGACCGCCACCAGCATCGCGTAGTTCACGGCGAGGGCGGTGAGCGCGTTGACGACGACGAATGCGGCCATGACGCAGAGCAGGATCGGACGGCGATCGAGGCGTCGAGTCGCCGTGGAGAGGGTGGGTGCACTGACCGCGGCCACGAACGCGAAGAACGTGACCGTGAGGCCGATGGTGCCCTCGGAGACGTCGAGGTCGGTGGCCATCGGACGGAGTAATCCAATGGGCATGATCTCGGTGGTGGTGATGGTGAACACACCGAGCCCAAGCGAGACCACCGCCGCCCAATCGCGTCGGGCGGCGGTGGTGGTCATCGATGTGTCAGGCGTTGCCGTCGAAAAGGCTTGTCACCGAACCGTGTTCGAACACCTCGCGGATGGTCTGTGCCAGCAGCGGTGCGATCGAGATCACGGTCAACTTGTCGAAGCGCTTCTCCTGCGGGATCGGGAGCGTGTCGGTCACGATGACCTCGTCGGCCTCGGAGTTGGCAAGGCGCTCGGCGGCCGGATCGGAGAAGACCGCGTGCGTCGTGGCGATGATGACGTCGCCCGCGCCCGCTTCCTTGAGCTTCGAGACCGCGCCGACGATGGTGCCGCCGGTGTCGATCATGTCGTCGATGACCACGCAGGTGCGGCCTTCGACCTCGCCGACGACGCGGTGCGCGACGATCTGGTTGGCGACCAGCGGGTCGCGGGTCTTGTGGATGAACGCGACGGGAGCGCCGCCGAGCGCATCCGACCACTTCTCCGCGACGCGCACACGACCCGAATCCGGCGAGACGACGACGAGGTTCTCGATGCCGTACTTGCCGCGGACGTAGTCGGAAAGCTGTCCCTGAGCGTGCATGTGGTCGACGGGGCCGTCGAAGAAGCCCTGGATCTGATCGGTGTGCAGGTCGACCGAGATGATGCGGTCGGCGCCTGCGGTCTTCATCAGGTCGGCGATGAGGCGGGCCGAGATCGGTTCACGACCGCGTGCCTTCTTGTCCTGACGTGCGTACGGGTAGAAGGGCAGGATCACGCTGATGCGCTTGGCCGAGCCGCGCTTGAGCGCGTCGATCATGATCAGCGCCTCCATCACCCACTCGTTGAGCGGGGCGGGGCAGCTCTGGATCACGAACGCATCCGAACCGCGCACCGACTCCTCGTAGCGAACGAAGATCTCGCCGTTGGCGAAGTTCCGCGCGGTCTGCGGTGTCAGCTTGATGCCGAGTTCGTCGGCGACAGCCTGCGCGAGGTCGGGGTGTGCACGCCCCGAGAACAGCATCAGGTTCTTCTGGTTGTCGGTGGTCCAGGTCATGAAAACTCTTCTACTCGTTCGTCGGCCGGTGGGCGGCTCTGCCAGCGGGTCACGTGGCTAGGAGCCGGGCTGTTCGGGCTGAGTATCGGCCGCGCCTGCCTCGATCGCTGCGCGTGCGGCAGCCGTGTCGGGGCGTTTGCGGGGTACCCAACCGTCGATGTTGCGTTGTGGACCCGACGAGACCGCGAGGGCGCCGGGCGGGACATCGTCCCGAATGACCGTACCTGCCCCGGTATATGCGCCGTCACCGACCTGCACCGGAGCGACGAACATGTTGTCCGATCCGGTCCGGCAATGCGACCCGATCACCGTTTGATGCTTGTTCACCCCGTCGTAGTTGACAAAGACGCTCGACGCCCCGATGTTCGATTCCTCGCCGATCGTCGCGTCGCCGACGTAGGTGAGGTGCGGAACCTTGCTACCTGCACCGATGGTGGCTTTCTTGGTCTCGACGAAGGTGCCGATCTTGCCGCGTTCACCCAACTCGGTACCCGGCCGCAGGAAGGCGAATGGGCCGACGGATGCGTCGTCGGAGATCACCGAGTCGGAGCCGTGCGTGCGGATCACCGACGCCCCGCGGCCGATGGTCACGTCGGTGAGCGTGGTGTCGGGGCCGACGACGGCATCCTCGGCGATACGGGTGGCGCCGTGCAGTTGTGTGCCCGGCTCGATGCGGACGTCGCGCTCGATGCGTACGTCGACGTCGATCCACGTCGAGCCCGGATCGACGACGGTGACGCCCGCGAGCTGGTGGCGACGGATGGTCGTGGCGTTGAGCGCGGCGCCGAGCGCGGACAGTTGCGCGCGGTCGTTGCAGCCCGCGACGACCAGCGGATCGTCGACGACATGCGCCCGGACGGTCTTGCCCGCCGTGCGCGCGATCTCGATGACGTCCGTCAGATAGAACTCGCCCTGTGCGTTGTCGGTGGAGAGTTGTTGCAGCGCCGAGCGCAGTGCCTGCGCGTCGAAGGCGTAGATGCCCGCGTTGACCTCGGTGATCGCGCGCTGAGCGTCGCTCGCGTCCTTTTCTTCGACGATGGCCTGCACCGAGCCGTCGTTGGTCCGGATGATCCGGCCGTATCCGGTCGGCTCGTCGGCGATGAAGCCGGTGAGCGTGACGGCGGCGCCGTCTCCCGCGGTGTGTGTGGCGACGAGGGCCTCGATCGTCTGGCCGTCGAGGAGTGGGATGTCGGCGGCGGTGACGATCACCGTTCCGGTGAAGTCGTCGGGGAGCGCGGTCAGACCCGCGCGCGCGGCGTCGCCAGTTCCGGCGGGCGAATCCTGAACGGCCACAACGATGTTGGTGCCCAGCTCATCGGCGATCTCGTTGACGGCCGCGGTGACGCGTTCGCGTTCGTGGCCGACGACGGCCACGAGTTGATCGGGGGATGCCGCTGCTGCGCCATGCAGCACATGGCCGACGAGCGAGCGTCCACCGATGGTGTGCAGGATCTTGGGCGTCTTGGATTTCATCCGAGTGCCCGCGCCCGCGGCGAGGACGATCACGGCTGTCGCGGCTGACTTCTCTGTCATGTCCACCTCCGGGATTCGACGACTGCGCGCCGCGCGCACCGAGTGACGGCGTCGGGCGTGGCGACGGACCGATACTACTGACTCATCTACGGCGTAGAAGCGTCAGTGCAGGTAGTGGCCGGGGTGCAGGTGGTGACGGCGGCGCGAACCGCGACTGATAGAACCGAAGGGACGCACGTCACAGGAGACGTACACGCAACGGAGGAGTTCGCAATGAGCGCTCAGAAGACAGCAATCGTGACCGGATCGGGTCGGGGCATCGGCGCGGCGGTGGCCAAGCGCCTCGCCGACGACGGTCTGGCCGTCGCCGTTCTCGACATCACCGAGGAGGCCGCAGCCGACACCGCCAAGGCGATCAACGACGCCGGCGGCAAGGCGATCGCTGTCGGCGCAGACGTCTCCGACGAGGCGTCGGTCAACGCGGCCGTCGAGAAGGTCGCCGCCGAACTCGGCGCGCCGACCGTGCTGGTGAACAACGCGGGCATCCTGCGCGACAACCTGCTGTTCAAGATGAGCGTCGACGACTGGGACGCAGTCATGGGCGTGCATCTGCGCGGCGCATTCTTGATGAGCCGCGCATGCCAGAAGTACATGGTCGACGCCGGTTGGGGCCGCATCGTGAACCTGTCGTCGACCTCCGCTCTGGGCAACCGCGGCCAGGCCAACTACTCCGCAGCCAAGGCGGGTATGCAGGGCTTCACCAAGACTCTGGCGATCGAGCTGGGCAAGTTCGGCGTGACCGCCAACGCGATCGCCCCCGGCTTCATCGAGACCGACATGACAGCGGCGACCGCTGCCCGCGTCGGCATGGACTTCGAGGAGTTCAAGAAGCTGAACGCCTCCGCCATCCCCGTCGCCCGCACCGGCAAGCCCGAGGACATCGCCCACACCGCCTCGTTCTTTGCCTCCGAGGGCGCAGGCTTCGTCTCCGGCCAGGTCATCTACGTCGCCGGCGGCCGGAAGGACTGAGGGTCGGTCGGGCGCGGGCCAGCCGCGCCGCGCAAACGCGGGCCGTTCTGGAGAACGCGGCTGGTGCACCAGCCGCTTCTGCCAGTTCGGCCCGCGTCTGGCGTGGGGTCCGCGGCGCCGGTCGCGCGGCGTGTGCTGGTTGAGATCGCCGCGGCCACCCGTGGCACAATCGTCAGCCGTGCCTGTGGCACACTTCTAGGCGAGTAATCCCCCATGGTGTAATCGGCAACACTTCTGATTTTGGTTCAGGCATTCCAGGTTCGAGTCCTGGTGGGGGAGCCCCTTTGACCAGCGTAAATGCTCTGGAGCGCGGTCCGCGTGCCAGATACGTGCCAGCTCCGGCCACGACAAAGGCCCCCGGACCGGAGTCCGAGGGCCGTTGCCAGCATGACGCGGAGGTGTCCGACCTCCGAGATATTGAGTTGTTGGGTCCAGTATCTCAGCCGGTGCCCACGCGGATGACCACCTCAAGGTGGTGTGTCCGGCCGCCGACGCGATAGACCATCCACTTGCCCTGCGCGGTGTAGGTGACCCCACGCCAGATGACCTGAGTGGCCAGCTCGGCGCGTTTGTCAGTGACCAGGACGCGGTACTCCACCGAGGTGGTCATCCGGCCGCGGAGGGCCTGTTCATCGCCGGAGATCGGGATGACCTCGGCGCGCACGGGGATGTTCTGGGCCGGGATCGGGTCATCGTTCTCATCACGGCCACCGGCCACCTTGAGGGTGACGGTGTCGCGGAGCATGAGCCGCGGCACTACGCGGCCCTCCGGCGGTAGCGGTCCAGGACCGCACGTTCGGCCAGGGTCCAGGAGTTGAAGCCTTCCCCGAAGTTGACCACGCCGGTGCCGTACTTGAGCTGTTCGGGGTTGGCCAACATGCGGGCCGAGGCCATGAGGACCACGGCATCGACGCCGGGACGGGTGGCTCCCGAGGCCTTGAGGTGGGCTCCCCGGCAGTAGGCGTCGATCATGGCCGAGGCCATGGTGACGGCCTGGGTGGCCTGGGCCATGAGCGCGGTGTCGGTGGTGTCCTGGCCCAACCATTTGACCAGGTCGGTGTTGGTGACGGCCACGGTTACCTCCTAAGTGGAAAGGCCCCGGCCGGAGGAACGTGACAACCTCCGGCCGAGGCCAGTTCGGGGGACCGATCAGGCCGCGTTGAGGACCGTGACGGCCTGGGGATGCAACAGACCCAGGTCGTAGCGGGTGACCACGCGGATGGCCTGTTCGTCGTAGTCGGCGTACCGCTCGGAGAGCACGGTCACCGAGGGCTGGAGGTCGCGGACGACGGCCACCTGGCCCATGTCCACCAGTGCGGCCTTGCCGGTGGCCAGCTTGTTGGTGACGATGCACGGGATACCGAACAGGGTCCGCTTGCCCTCGGCGGTCAGATCCGGCGAGATCAGGTAGCGGCCATCGGCGTCCTTGATTTTGGACAGGGCGTAGAAGTCCGCACCGGACAGGAGCCAGTGGGTCGGGGTGACCTCGTTGGCCGAGGCCACCGCCATGGCGTCCAGGAGGCTGTCGGGCTCATCGGTGTCCAGGACCGAGACCGGCGACCCGGAGTGATTGAGCAGACCGCGGACGGTGTTCGATGCGCCGTCACCCTTGAGGAGCGCATCGTCCAGCTTATTCGCCACGTCGGCCACGAGACGCTGGCGGAGTACGGCGTCCAGGCCAACGACCGACTGGCGGGCCAGCTCATTCGAGAACCGGATGAGGGTCTTGATGGACTTGAGCGTGGAGGGCATGAGGTTGATCTCATCGAACTGGACATCGGCGTCCGGGATGAGCTGGGACTCACCGACCCAGCCGACCGAGGCCCCGGCGGTCAGTCGCGGGATGCGCAGCGGCTCCGAGGAGTCGAAGATCTTGGGTCCGGCGGCCAGGACGACCGAGGCGGCCTCCAGCGGTTGCACGAGTAGCGACGCAACCTGTTCCTTGAGCAATGCGCCGTTGGTTGCAGTGGTTTCAGATGCCACGATTATCTCCAAAGTGATTGTGGTTCAACAGTGTTCGCACTTTGGGCACCTGGCCCGCTCTGCGGTGAGAATCTCGCCACCTGGGCGATGTGTCCCACTATATGGGACGGTCCCCGTCCTCGGCAATGAGGACGGGGACCGTGAGGGCCTGGGACTATGCGTTCTGGCGGAGGATACCGAGGAGGTCCACCCCGCTGGAGGCCGAGGCCTTGGCTCCCTGGGCGGCGGCGTCCGGCGCGAACCGTCGCGCCTTGAGGTGAGGCTTGGCCTCCAGGAGCGCGGCGATGGCGGCCTGGAGGGCCTCGGGGCTCTCCAGGTGGGCCGCGTCGAACGGGAGGTCCGCGGGGTCGGCCAGGCTCCCGGTCTGCTCCACGCTCATCCGGTGGAGCCGCTCCTGGAGTTCGCGGACCTGGGTCCGGTACCCGGCCGATTCCTTGCGGAGGTCCTCGACGTACGCGCGGGGGAACGTGTCACCCTCCGGCGGGGTCTCCGAGGCCTCGGCCCCGGAATTGTCGGGCTCTGAGTTGCCCTCTCCCGCGTTATCCGGGCCTCCCTGGGGTGATCCATCCTCGGATTCCGTGCTCTCCGAGCCTGTTTCGGCCGTCTCGGTGGCCGTGGAGTCGTTGGTCTCCGAGGCCTTGGGAGCGGTATCCGAGGCCGTATCGGTGGCCTCGGGGCCGGTTTCGGTGGTCTGTTCGGTGGTCTTGTCGTCGTCGGTGGTGCTCACGCGGCGTCCTCCTGGGTCACGTTGTTCTCAAGTGCCGGAGTCGGTCCGGCGGCCGGTGCTTGTGCGGGTCCCTGGTCGGGGTTGTCGATGCCGAGTCGGGTCCGCGCCTCGGTGGTGGTGATGATCCCGGCGGCGTGCAATTTCACGATGGCGTCGGCCTCCTGGGCCGCCGAGCGGGTGGCCGGGTCAGCCCACTGGACCCGCGGGGTGTAGTCGGTGACCTCTCCACCGTTCTCCACGGCCAGGATGAGACGGCCGACCTGTTCCCAGGCCCTCCCGAACACCGCTTGCCGTGCCTCGGCGCGCGCGGTGAGGGCGGCCTCCGCGGCCCGGATGGCGTCGGCCGACGCGGGGACGGTGGTGTTGAGGCCGAGGTAATGGCCGGGGAGGCCGCTCACCGCGCTGGCCTGCTGGAGCAAGGACCGCATGGCCACGTCATACCCGGTGAGATCCGCGCCGGGGAGCTGGCCGAACTTGCCCTCTGCGGCCTCGTTGACCATCATCCGGTCGGTCTCGGAGACGGGGTTCACCACGTCCACGATGGGCTCCCCGTCCTCATCCAGGACAGGGTCCCCGTTGTCGTCCAGACGCGGCTCCTCGGCCAGCTCCAGGCCGGTGGCCCATCGTCGGGGACGCGCGCCGTACTCCGAGGCGGTCATCATGTCCGCGGTCAGCTTGTTGATCCCGTCCACCACCGGGATGAGGTCGGTGAACTCCGAGATCCCGAACATGTCCAGCGGACGGTCGGCGTTGGTGAGCGGGACGACGGGGACGGCCATGAGCGGGTTGTCCACGGTCTGGACCACCGTGGCCGCGGTGATCTGGGCACCGTCACCGATGAGGTGTTCAATACGGTCCGGCCGGTAGATCACCCACCGGGTGGCTCCCTCGGTGCCGTCCGGGCGAAGCTCGGTCCACCGCTTGACCGCGGCCAGAACCTCACGGGTCCCGGCGTCCCGGTAGACGGCCACCTGGCGGCCGGACTCGATGGAGACCGAGGCCTTACCGTCCGGGCGTGCCCAGACGATGACCGCGGCCTCACCGAGGGCCAAGGCCTCACGGTGCGCCGAGGGAGAGGTCTGGTCCAGATCCGAGCGGACCCAGGCGTCCCAGAGGGTGGCGTCCCGCTTGCCCTCGGCGTCGGTGAACCCGGTCACCCGGAGACGCTCCGCGATGGCCGAGACCGCCAGCCGCGGGAGGTTGACGGCGATCCGGTCGAACCGCTGGCCGATGGACTTACGGGCCTCCGGCGAGAGGTACGCCAGAGGTTGCTCCCCGGCGTAGTACTGGCCGAGGCGGTGGAGCGCGGGCGCTCGGACGTTGAGAGCCTGGTCCAGTTCGATGTTGGTGGGTTCGTTCACGGTGTGAATCTCCTTACGCTGCAAACGATCTGACACGGCGACGCTTGGGTTTACGGGTGGCCCGCCACGTCGCTCGGGAGTGGGCCATGACCAGGCACGCGGCCAGGTCGATCTTGCGGGCGTTGCGACGACGGGAGGCCTTGGCCAACCTCATCCCGCGGCCGTCCTCCTGGATCACCGCGGCGGCGACGTGCGCAGCCAGGCGTGGATCTCCCGAGTGGGTCATCCGGCCGTTCGTCGCGGCACTGTAGAGGTCCCCGGTCGCCGCGGTGAGCCGTGACGGGGAGTGAGGGAACTCCACAACGGGCAGCGACTCGGCTTCGAGGGCCTGGAGGGTCCGGGTCCAGCGGAACGGGTCCGCGATGATCTCGGAGACCTTCCAGCGCTTGCAGGAGTCCCGGATGGTCTGCTCCACCTCGGCCACCGGCACGCGGTAGCTCTCATCCCCGGTCGGCCGCTCCCAGGTGGCCACGACATCGAAGTGAGGTTCCTGGCTCACGGTGCCGACCAGGAGCGCGGTGGTGTCGTCGGAGAACGATCCGTCCAGCGCCAGGACAACCTCCGCGCCATCGGGGACCCCGACGCCGGTGGAGAGGCCGTCCCAGATCCCACGGGGCAGGAAAGCGCCGTCCTCCTCGGTGGCGAACTGGCAGAGCCGAGCGCGCCGGAACGTGGCCTCTCGGGTCTTGGGAGGCAGGAGAGCCACCAGCGCGTCGGCGTGGAGGTAGTCACCCAACGCCGGGTTGGCCAGCTCCCAGCAATGACGGCAGTCCACCGGGTGGTCGATGAACTCGTCGGCGGAGAACTCCCGCCAGACCATCGTGGTGTCCTCGGGGTGCTCGGCCGCGTACGTCCGTAGATCCGCCAGGACGTTGTCGTGAGGGTTGGGTCCCGGCGTCCCGATGACCACCAGGGAGGACCGCTCACGCTTGCCCTGGGCCAGCGTGAGGACCTCGTAGGTATCGCGGGTGACCACGCCTCCCTCGTCCAGGATGGCCAGCGTGTAGTCCAAGCCCTCCAACCGCTTGGGTTCTGCTGGCAGACAGGAGAACTCGGCGTTACGGCCGGGGATCACCAGGCGCTCCTTGAACACCTGGCACCGGCTGGCCAGCTCGGGGTCCAGCTCCACCATGCGCCGCGCTATGCCGAACACGATGCCGGCCTGACGTTCATCGACCGCGACGACGCAGATGTTCGCGCCCTCGGGTCCGCAGAACAGCTCATAGACGCCCCAGGCCGCCATCAGCGTGGACTTGCCCTGACCTCTCGGGAGCATCCACCCGGCGGTCCGCGGCTGGACCTCGGCGTCCAGGACCGAGCCCACAAGGTCCACTTGCCACGGCCGGAGCCTCATCGGCTTGAGTGCCCCGGTGCCCTTGGGGGTCTTGATGAACTTGGCGCAGAACGCGGCGAACCGGGCCGCGCCGGTCTTGCGCGGTCGGAACGGGAGCGGCGTCGGGTCCACCGCGGCCTTGGGTCCAGCCTTCACGCGCCCACCTCCTGGTCTGTGCGTCCCACTATATGAGACGCGTCTACGTTTTGCCTGGTCGCTATACCCCATGGGGGTGTGTAACGCGTTTCGCGGCTAACCGGCGGAACGGCGGCGGGCTCGGGAGCGGGTCCCTCCCCACCCTCAACGGCACGCTGGGCGGCCTGGATGGCTTGCCGGTACTTGACCTTGCGCGTGCGCTTGTGGGCCTCCTGGAGCCGCTCCAGGACCGCCGACGCCTCGGCAGGAGTCCACCGATGGCCGCGGGAACGGTTGTGCTTGCGGCAGAGGACCCGGAGGTTCTCCACGAAGTAGACCAGCTCGGGGAACTCCACGATGGGGAGGATGTGGTCCACCTCCAGCATGGTCTTGGACCCGCAGATCTCGCAGAACGGGGACATGCGCCGGAGCCGCGCGCTCAAGTTCTTCCACCGGGTGTTGTTCCAGTGGGCCGAGGCCCGGTCCCTGGTCCGGTCGCGGGCGGTGTCGGCCTCACGTCGGCAGTCTGGGCAACGTCCCGGACCGTCGTGAGGCTCACCGCACGCGGTACAGGGTCGGAGGATGCTCACTGGTCGTCCTCGGTGTCCTGGCCGTAGATCACCGAGCGCATGGCGGGTGCGAAGTCGGCCATCGTTGCGCCCGCCGAGTGGATGAGGCCGAGGAGCGTGGAGCACTTGGCCAAGGCGTGGAGGCGGCCGTCCACGTCCATGTTCAGCACGACATCGGTGGCGATGTCGGCGGCGGCCATCACGTCGGGAAGGCTGGCGTGGTCGAGCGTGAAGGCCGATGCCTCACGGTCGCCGCGTTCGATTGCCTCACAGATTGCGAGCATGTCGGCCACCGCTTCCACGGGTGCGCTGCTGCTGTCGGTCATCGGTGTGTTCCTCCAGATAGTTCAAACTCCTTGATGGCCAGGACTTCCAAGGCCGCCGGGTCGGCGCATCGTCGACGACGACAACCCCCGGTCAGCAGCAGTCGACGATCCAGGCCGGGGATACGGGCTGGTGTGCTCACGGCTCCATCACCAATGCCATGGCCGCGGCGAGTTGTTCAGCGATGAACGTCCGCATACGTTCGGCGTCGTCGCGGCCGTGATAGGTCCCGTCGACCCGGACGACAATGTCGAACGAATCCGGGCCAACCTGTTCCAGTCGGACCGCGTCATGCTCGGTGAGCCACCGACGCCGTTGGTGGAGGAACTTCACTGGTCCGCCCTCGGACGCGTAGAACTCAACCCACGCCGCTATCTCGTCTCGGTTGAGAGGTGGGTGGTCTGTGGTTTCCGATGCCTTGAGTAGCTCGGGGTCCTGGAAGATGTCGTCGTCGGTACTCACCGGTTGGGGCTCCTTGGTTGTTGGAAGTTGAACTTCTATGCGCCATTCGCCGGGGCCACCGCCCCTTATAGGGCGGCGGCGAGTTGGCGAATACGTTTGGCGAATACCGGCGAATACCGGCGAGTTGGCGAATAGGGTGCGTTTCCGCAGGTCAGATGGCATGGGCTATTCGCCGCCTATTCGCCGGTCTATTCGCCGAACCTGGCCCGATTCCGGCGAATCCGGGCGGCGAATACCGGCGAATGCGCTGACCTGCGGTTTTGTCGGTTCAGAGAACGGATTCACGGCCTTGAGAGGCCTGGCCGCCATGGGGTCCACCGCGTGCAGTCGGTGGCTTCGTCCTTGTGTCGTGAGGACCAGTTCCCCGGACTCGATGAGGTCGGCGACAGCAGCTCGGATAGCGGCCCTCGGGAGACCCTCACCGGCGTAGTTCTCGGTGTCGCGCTTGGTCGGTTCGACGCCGATGTTGTTCTGCTCCCGTACCCACTCGGCAACCGCAATCCTGGCCGCGGTGTTGCGCGAGATCCGCTCCCGGTCCTTGGCCACCTTGGCGGCATCGGGGACCGGCGGAACATACGTCAGATGACGGGTCTCGGCGTCGTACTCCAGGACACCCTTGAGCACCTCGACATCGCGGCCGATAGCGGCGAAGGTGCGCTCGGCGGCGAGGTCCTTCTTGTCCTCGGTCCCCAGATAGCAGATGACATCTGGCCAGTCCTCGATCCGGCTATCACCTCGCGCCCGGTTCTCACCGTGACCGGCGTGATGGACGACCACCGCCTCCGATGCACCGCACTCCGCGAGCAGCGCGTCGAAGGCCACGAGGAACTTACCGGCGTCGGTGTGCTCATTGAGCCCCAGAGCGTCCAGAATCGGCCGCAGGCAGTCGAGCACGACGACATCGACGCCGCGTAGGATCTCGGCCCACTCGGCCCGTGTGGCGTCGTCCAGGATGTTGAACGTGGCTGCCTTGCCGCGCAGCGGGATCAGCCGTACTGCGTCGGTGTTCTTGATGTCCTGATCGCGCAACCATCGACGTGTCTGTTGCCTGCTCATCTCCACGTCGATTACCGCGACTGTCCGGGCTCGGGTGGCGAACGTGCCGAGGAACGGCACCTGATCGGCGTGAGCACGACAGAGGTTGCCGATCCAGGTTGTCTTGCCGACCTTGCGCGGAGCGACCACCACGGACCGAGCACCGACCGGGAGGAGCCCGTCTATCGAGTAGTCGATCGCCTCGTCGGGCTCGGTGAGCAGGTCGGTCAAGGTGACCGCAGCGGGAATCTCGCCACGTAGCTCACCGGCCCGCTTGGCCGCCCTCTCGGCATCGACGGTGTCGCGGTTCTCGTAGTAGCGTCGCAGCTTGTCCAGTTCGTCGGTCTTGAACTTGACCAACTTGCGCTTGGCCGCGGCCGACTCCTCCTCGGCAGCTTTCAGCAGATAGTTGGCGGTCTCGATCTCCTCGGCAACATCGTCGGAGACCTCGACCTCGGTCTCAGTCACCGCAAGGGTGATCTTCTTCGTCATCGGCGCTCACCTGCCGGACGATGGAGCACGAGGACGCCGAGGCCGTATCCGGCGGGCCACGCCATGGCCGAGACCATGACGATGAGAATTGATGTCACGTTTGTACTCCTGGAGACGAACCGAATGATGTTGTTCGGGTTGGTGATTCGTCTCCAGGTCACGCGGCGTCGGGGCCGATGTCGCCCGATGCCTTGGCGTCGAACCGGGCTGCCTCATCGACAGAGATACGGATGCAGCGTTCAGAAAACCGGACCGCCTTGAGTCGGCCGTCTGCGATCCATCGACGGCCAGTGCGGTCGGATACTCCGCGCTCCTCGCAGAACTGCGCGAGCGGGATGTACTTCGGGGCGGCCTGCTTGGCCATGTCACACCTCACAAGGGGCCGATCGTGGCCCCGCTACGGGTTGCCCTGGTGGGCTCCATATGTCCGGTTGGTATCCCGTGCGGTGTGATGACGACAGTAGCCGCTAGCGCCGTATGTGGCAACTAGCGGCGCGCTGAGATCCGTTGTGCGCGTTGACGGTATGCGTTAACTCTGGCCTGCCAGCTCCGACAGTCGGCGGGCGATCTCGGCGTCCCGGCCAGCGGCAACGTGCTGGTACCTCATGCTCATCTCCGGCGTCGAGTGCCCGAGCCTGCCCATGAGTTCCTTGGTGGTCGCCCCGGCTTGCGCTGCGAGCACTGCACCGACGTGGCGCAGATCGTGAATGCGGACTTCGGGCTTGCCCACCGAGGCCACCGCGGCCTTGAACGGTTTGGTGAAAGTGCCTGCCGTCAAACGTGTTCCGCGGATCGTCGTGAACACCAAGGCCTCGGGTCCGGCCTCGGTGAACCGCTTCATGTGCGTGGTGAGGGCCTTGGCGACGTGGGGAGGTACGGTCACGTCCCGGACCCCGGCTCTGGACTTCGGTGGGCCGACCTCCAGGGTGTTGCCCACTATGGTGGCCGCACGCCGGATCTTGAGGACCATGGTCCCGTCCTTGGCCACCACCACGTCCTTGCGCCGTAGTTCGATCATCTCCCCGAACCGCAGACCACACCATGCCGTGACGGGGACGCACGTCCGGTAGTGCTCATGGAGCTTGGCGGTGGCGTCGTTCAGCTCGGCCAGGGTGAGGAGTTCGAGATCCACACGGGCGGGACGCTCACCGGCGCGCTCCACCCGGCAGGGGTTGGCGCTCACCGCCAGGCTCTCGTCGGCCACCGCGGCGTTGAAGATTCCCTTGAGGAGGTTGTAGGCGTGGGCCGAGGTGGTCGGGGTCTTGTCGGCCTCCCGGTCACGCCACCACGTGCGGACGGTTGCCAGGTTGATGTCCACCATGCGGAGATCTCCGAGGCCTGGGAGTATCCGGCCGTCTAGGAGGGTCTTGTAGAGGTGGCGGGTCTTGGGAGTGAGGGTCTTGGCGGCCAGCCAGGCGTCGGCGTACTCCCGCAGCGTCACACCGGCGGTACGTCGGTGGGCGGCCCGCGTGGCCGGGGGAGTCCACTCCTCACGTTCGATGAGGATGCGTTCCTTGGCCAGCCAGGCCTCCGCGTCCATCTTGGCCGTGTACGTCGCCGGGGCCTTGTGCTCCTCCAGGTTGGGGCCGTGGATGTAGCGGGCCTGATACTTGCCCGATGGGAGCTTGCGGATGCTCCCGAATGATCGTTTGCCAGCCATGCCGATGCCCTCCAGACGTGCCAGTAGCGTGCCAGATGAGCTTACATCGGTGCCGCTCACGTGCGCTTATGTCCGATCGGCGTGTGCCAGATAGTGCAGGTCAGAGACCCTAACAGGCCTGGTCAACGTAGGTTTTGTGGCCGTCTCCCTGTCCAGGTTCGAGTCCTGGTGGGGGAGCAACGAGAAAGACCAGCTCAGAGCTGGTTTCGCTTCAGCTCCGCAACCCTCATGGCGATATTCTGTCGACATCGCACGCGAGGACCCCTCGAAACGAACGACCCCGACTAGGTGTTAGCGCACCTGCCGGGGTCTGGCGAGGGGATCGTCGCATGATCCTCCATCGCGTTGATTAGCACTGTACCGCTCGCGGTAGTGCTGGTCTAGCGTCGCCGCCGGTAGGCGGTTGTCCCTTCGCCACGAGCTGAAGGGGTCTTTCATGTCCTACGAGCTGACCGCGTGGGCGGTCGCCGTCGAGCGTCCGGCCGAAGCTGGCGCCGACTGGACCACAGTCAAACTCACCCTGGTGACCATGGCGTCGTTCCCCGACGTGCACGGCCGCGAGTGCTTCGCCAGCGTTGCGACGATCGCGAGCCGGATGGGTGTGTCACCTGCGACGGTCAAACGAGCTATCGGAACGCTCAAGCAGTTGGGGCTGGTCGTGGCGTTGGAGCAGCCTGGACGCCCGACGCGGTTCCAGTTTGTCGACGGCGTCCGCGAGGCCGAACCCATGTCACGCGTGACCCAGGTCAACGATGACCCAGGTCATGCGCGAGCTGGGTCGACGATGACCGAGGGGGTAGGTCATCCACGACCCAGGGGGTGGGTCACCGGTGAGCCACAAACAAGGTCTTTAACAAGAGATCTAACAGGGGGCGCGCGTCGAGACGTCGACCGTCCGCGCTTGACGGTGGTTACCGAACCCCCACCCGCAACCTGCGATCGGCATCCTGACGGAACCGACATGCCCTGTGCCGCTTGCGGAGACGCTCGGCGTCGACACCTGGAGTTCGAAAAACGACGACGACTGTCCGCACTCGAAGCCCAACGCGCAGAGCGGGAGCAAGTCGTTGCGGCCGAGCGGGCAGCGATTCGAGCGTGTGGTATGTGCGACGACCGGGGATACCGCGGGTACATGCCTTGCCCCCACGATCCCGACGGTGATGCGCGGCACGCGCGAGGGATGGCCCAGGTTCGGGCGGTCCTGGCTCGGGGGAGTGCTTCATGATGGATTCTCAAGCGCGAGTGTAGGATACGAGCCGATTGTGTGATCTGTGCGGCTCGCATGAACTGATTGTCAGTCACGGCCTGAGTGTCGATGGGCGGCATCTCTCGACCCGGTACCTGCCGACGGTCCGAGTGCTCGGTAGTCCCGGCTGGTTCCACGCTCCGTGTCTCCTCAAGCCTCCTTGATCGTCTCGTACGCAGCGAAATTGGTCTAGCAACGTATTTGGCTCGTTCTGCGTATACAGCTGAACAGCCATATGCCTATTTACCCGTTTAGCTAAACATCCAAATATCCAAGTATCTATTCATCTATCTGGCTGAACTGGAAGGACTTTCAGTGCTCTGCATCGCTGTTGTCAATCTCAAAGGGGGTTCGACGAAGACCACGTCGGCCGCCTACCTCCTCCACGCTCTGGCCGAATCAGGCTTGTCGGTGCTGGGAGTGGATGCCGACCCCGAAAACTGCTCACTCGTCCGATGGTCGGGGCTGGTGCACGAGTGGGT
>NZ_DLSO01000092.1:0-487 GCF_002500165.1 Gordonia sp. UBA7860
GCGCATTCCGATCGATTTTCCCGATCGGCGTGAGTGGGATTGCGGCGACGGCCACGATGGCGTCTGGCACCATGGACGAGGCCAGGCGTCCACTGACCTCCGAGCGCGCCGCGACCGGGTCGGGAGTCGCGCCCTGAGTGGGCGCGACGTATGCGGCCAGGCGAGTACCCGTTGGGGTGTCGACGCCGACTGCGACCGCGCCGCCGATACCCTCCACAGCCCGCAGCGCGGACTCGATCTCGCCGAGTTCGATACGCAGACCGCGGATCTTGACCTGGAAGTCCGAACGTCCGATGTACTCCAGCAACCCCGCGGATGTCCACCGGACCAGATCACCTGTCCGGTACATCCGGGCACCGGCACCCGGGCAATCCCGCAGTTCGAAGGGCGCAGCGACAAACCGCTCGGCGGTCAGCGCAGGTCGACCAGCGTAACCGCGCGCGAGGGCAGGACCCGCCAGATACAACTCCCCGACCACACCGGCGGG
>NZ_DLSO01000092.1:548-22689 GCF_002500165.1 Gordonia sp. UBA7860
ACCGGTCGCAGCCGCTCGTCGAGCACCGCGACGGTGATGCCCGCAACCGGATCACCGATCGTGACCGGCTCATCTCGCCTCAATGGCCCCGCAGACGTTGCGATGATCGTCGATTCCGACGGCCCGTACAGGTTGCTCATCCGTCGTGCGGAATCGCCGGATACCCAGCGGGCCATCTCGGCGTGGGGCAGCGCTTCTCCTGCGGTCATCAGCACCGGCAGTGCATCGTCGGGCAGACCCGGTATGGTCGCCAGCACGCTCGGGACGATCACGGCATGCGAGACCTGTTGACGCACAATGACATCGGCGAGCTCGGCGCCGCCATACACCTGCGGCGGGGAAAGCACGAGAGTAGCACCGTTGCCATAGGTGACCAGAGACTCGAAAACCGCGGCGTCGAAGCTGGGAGAGCTCACCGCGAGCATCCGCGACGACGAGGACAGTCCGAAGCGTTCAGCGGCGAGCGCCGCGACGGTGGTCGTCGCGCGGTGCGTGACGGCGGAGCCCTTCGGCCGGCCGGTCGAACCGGACGTGAAAATGATGTAGGCGGCATTGTCCACGCGCACCGGCGCGATCAGTTCGTCGGCTGACAGCGGTGCTACGGAGAATGTATCGAGTTGTGCCCAGAGATCGTCGTCCACGACCACCCAGTGGGCTCCGTAGGGCATCGCGGACACCGATTCCGGTTCGACCACGCCGAGTGGCGCACCCGAGTCCGCGACCACCATCGCGATGCGGTCGGTCGGATAGGCGGGATCGACCTGGCACAGTGCGCCACCGGCTTTCGCGATGGCCCAGAAGGCCAACTGCCCCGAGATGCCGCGTCGGCACGCTGAGACGACCGATGTCTCGGGCCCCACTCCCCGAGTTATCAGGAAACGGGCGAACTGGTTGCTTCGGGCATCCAGTTCGCCGTAGGTCATCGACTCATCGCCCGAGACGAGCGCGAGGGCATCAGAATTCGACGCTGCCCTGGCCAGCATCTGCGGCAGGGTCAGTTCAGGCGACGGCAGAGCACCGGCGACCACGAGGTCGTCGCGATGTTCGGATTCGAGGATCTCGACGTCGCAGATGCGCATGTCGGGTTCTGCGACCACCTGGCGCGCGATGCGTTCGAAGAACTCGATGAATCTGGCCACCGAGCGCGGGTCGAACAGGTCAGCGGCGTAGTCGACGTTCCCGCGTAGATAGTGCCCGGACCGATCTCCCGCCGGCCAGGATTCGATGAAGGTGACCGAGAGGTCGTAGTCGGTGAGGGTTCGCGGATGATCCTCGAACTCGATTGCCACACCAGGCAATTCGAAGGATGAGTCGGTGTGGTCCTGCAGGGCGAGTGCCACCTGGAACACCGGCGCGTGCGAGTCTGTACGCGGGAGATCGAGTTGCTCGACGACCATCTCGAAGGGCACGTCGGCATTCGATATCGCTGCCAGGTCGGTCTCTTTGACGACAGCGAGCAGGTCGGTGAAGGCGTCCTCGACCCCGAAACGTGTGCGCAGCGCGAGACTGTTGACGAACATTCCGACCAGGTCGTCGAGGGCTCGCTCACCGCGGCCTGCGTATGGCGTGCCAATCGTGATGTCGGCACTGCCCGAAAGCCTGTTGAGCAGCACCAGCCACATGGCATGCAGCAGCATGAACAGCGACACACCGTGCTCGAGGGCGAACTCATCGAGTTCGGCCGCGAGTCCCGCACCGATCGAGAACTGATGGTTGCGCGACACTTTGCTCTGCGTCGCAGGCCGCAGGTGATCCAACGGGAGATCGATGAGATCGGCCGCGCCATCGAGTGTTTCACGCCAGAACGCGAGCTGCCGACCGGCGATCGAGTCGCGCGAGCGCGGGTCGCCGAGCACCGCGCGCTGCCACAGCGTGTAGTCGGCGTACTGCACCGCGAGCTTGCCGAAGTCGGCACTCTCGCCCTCACTGCGCGCACGATAACCCGCGATCACGTCACGTGCCAGCGGCCCCATCGATGCGCCGTCTGCGATGACGTGGTGGACGACGAGCACCAGGATGTAGTCGGCACGGCCGGTCTGGAGCAGTCGGGCGCGTAGTGGCGGGGCGTCTGCCAACCGGAACGGCTCCCAGGCGATCTCGGCGATCTTCTCCTCGACATCGGACGGGTCGGTGGTGATCGGATCGGCGACGATGATATCGGGCGCGTCGTCGCCGATCTCCTGTTCGGCGACTCCGTCTCGCACCGGGAATCGGGTGCGGAGCACCTCGTGGCGACGCACCACATCGTCGAGTGCACCTGCCAGCGCATGGGTGTCCAGCGCACCGGAGAAGTGCAGCACGAGCGGAATGTTGTAAACGGCGTTGTCGGGTTCGAGTTGCGCGAGGAACCAGAGGCGTTGCTGGGCATACGACAGCGGAATGGCGCCCTGTCGGTCGACGGCGGCCAGCTCGGGTCGGTCGACGGCGACTCGGCCCGCGACCTGTTGCGCCAGATCCGCTACGGCAGGCGAGGTGAATACGTCGCGCACACTGACCGGTAGTTGGAGGACTTCACTCGCGCGCGCCGCCACCTGAGCCGCAACCAGAGAGTTGCCGCCCAGATCGAACAGCGACTCGATCACACTGACCGAATCGAGGCCGAGTACCTCGGCGTAGACATCTGCCAGTCGATGCTCGTACTCGCTTCGCGGGGCGACGAATTCTGCTGTCGATTCGATGCGGGGCAACGGTAATGCCGCACGATCGAGCTTTCCATTGACGTTGAGCGGGAGCTGCTCGAGCTCCATGATCACGTCAGGAACCATGTAGTCGGGAACTCGCTGAGCCACTTCTGCGCGGATCGCCGAGACGTCGAGACCCCGGCCCACCACGTACCCGACGAGGTGGGTGGGGCCGTCGTCGCGGGTTTTGATAGCCGCAGCGGCGGCGTCGACACCTACCGCCGCCAACAGCGCAGCCTCCACCTCGCCCAGCTCGATGCGGAAGCCACGCAACTTGACCTGCGCATCGCTACGGCCGAGATACTCGATACTCCCGGCACGGGGAATGGCGACGTCACCGGTCCGATACATTCGATCGCCCGGCGCGCCGAAGGGGTCGGCCACGAACCGGGTCGCATTGAGCTCGAACCTACCCAGATAGCCTCGGGCGACCTGTGGACCCGCGATATAGAGCTCACCGGGTATACCGTCGGGAACCGACGCCAGGCGACGGTCGAGGATGTAGGTCCGTGTCCCCGGGATAGGGCCACCGATATCGGATGCCGATGTGGCGCTGACGAAGTCGACCGTCAGCTCACGGCGCGTCATGTAGACCGTGGCCTCGGTGGGGCCGTACATGTTGTTCAGTTGCGGCCCCGGGTCGCCTTCACTGTCCAAGCGATCTGTATGCCAGCGTCGAACCTGCTCGAAATCGAGCGCCTCGCCCACGAAGATCATGCTGCGCACCGAGGACGGCATACGCGCGCCGGACGGTGGGCGCACGGCCGCAGCGAGTTGATAAAAGGCCGACGGCGTCAGATTGACGATCGTCACCTGCTCGCGGTCAAGAATCTTCACGAAATCCGCAGGGGAACGGGTGGTTTCGTAGTCGAGGACCACCAATCTGCCGCCGAAGGCCAGCGACACCCAGATCTCCCCGACCGACACGTCGAACGCGTACGACTGGAACATCGTCCACACATCGTGCTCGGTGTAGTCATACATCCGCGACATGGCATCGAGGAGCGACACAACGTCCTCATGGGTGACCGCGACGCCTTTCGGCTTTCCGGTCGACCCCGACGTGTACATGACGTAGGCGGGGTGCGCCGGATCGACACGCGCAGGCAGTGTCGTCGCCCTCGGCGCGACGTCGAGGAGGTCGTCGACTGTGGACACCATGTCGCCGAACGCCGTGGCCGACCACGCATGCGTCGTTTCGGAATCGGCGACGATGACCGCAGGCGCGGCGTCGTCGACGATCGTGGACAGCCGCTCGATCGGATGCGAACGGTCGAGCGGCAGGTAGGCCGCCCCCGTCCGCGCGATGGCTACCAGGACCACGATCAGTTCAGCCGTCCGCGGAAGCGCAACTCCCACCAGTGTTTCCGGGCCGGCTCCACGGTCGACAAGGCGAAGCGCGATGTCGTGTGAGCGGCGATCGAGTTCCCGGTATGTCAACGACGCACCGGCGGGGTCGGTGATCGCAACCCTGTCGGGGAACCGATGAACCGACGACCGGACGAGACCCGGCAGTGAGCTGCGATCACTGCTCCCGAACAGTTCGTCGACCGCTCTTCGCACACTCTCGATCGCCGCCGCCGATGCCTCAGCGACCTCCGCCGGCGATAGACCTGGTCGCGCGACGAGTCCTGTGACCGTGGCCCTGACCGCGGCATCGGCGTCGAGCCCCTGGGCCGCGAGTGCCCTCGCAGTCACCGACGCCTGAGCAGCCAGGCGCGAGAACGGGACCGGCCCTCCGGCACCTGTGAACGCCACCGCGTCCGGATACGCGTCGGCCGTTGCGCCGATCAGATCAATCAGCGACGGTGTCCGCCCCCACCCGCGCGCCTGTATACCGTGTCCCCCAGTCGGGCCGGTCACTGGTCGTATGACTCTCGGCTCATGGTCACTCTCCCGACGCGTACCGCATTGGCGCGCAACTGTTCCAACACATCATCCAGCGCATCTGAACCACCGGCGGCCAGCGCCGGAAGCGCTCCCATGACCGCCATGGTCAACGCCGAGTCGATATCCCCCGTGGGCATCGCCGCCGTCATCACGCTGACCATCGACCACAGATCCGCGAAGGTGACAACCATCCCGTCGTAGGTCATGGCCGTCTCCGCGGGCCCGACCTCAGCCGCCGACGCGACCAGATCGGAGAGCGGCAACGGCGAGTCGACTTCATCGTCGGCGACCGCTGCCTCGACGATGGAGGTACGCGCCACGATATCCCCTACTGCACGTTGCGGATCGCCACCGACCTCTCGGAGCAGACTCAGGAACAGTTCGCTCAGTTTCTCGACGCTCTGTGCTTCGAAAAGGTCTGTTGCGTAGTCGAAACGGCCCCGCATCGCACCCGAGGCGTCATTCGAACCGTCGAGTGAGTATGGAAACACGGTGAGCTGGAGGTCGACCTTCGCGGTGACGAGTTCTTCGGAGATCGGTTCGACCTCGAGCGAATCCATCCGCAGTGCCGGGAAATCCAGGTTTTGGTAAGCGAACATCACCTGATATACGGGGTTGTACGCGGTTGGGGGCTTGGCGAGCAGCTCGGAGGCAATCCGTTCGAACGAGATGTCGGCGTTGGCCATGTCGGACAGATCATCTCGTCTCACTCGTTCCAGAAGTCTGGTGAAGTCTTCATGCGGATCGAGCTGGGTGCGCAGCGCCAAGGTGTTGACGAACATCCCGACGATGTCGTCGAGAGCACGGTCCGCGCGCCCAGCATAGGGCGTGCCGATCACGATATCGTCGTCGCCACTCATTCTGTGTAGCAGCACCGCGAAGACGGTGTGCAACACCATGAACATGGTCGTATTACTCTGCCGGGCAACCGATTCCAGAGATCTCCGCAGCTCGGCGGGAATCTCGAACTCGACGCGCCCGCCGGCAAAGCTCGGCGACTTCGGGCGTGGACGATCGGTCGGCAACTGAATACGTTCCGGCGAGCCGTGCAAGCGCCTCAGCCAATAGTCGAGCTGCGCTTGCTCTTCACTCGTGCCGCTCGGGTCAACGGCTGCGAGCTTCTCCTGCTGCCACAGGGTGAAATCGGCATACTGCAGCTCAAGCGGGTTCCACCCCGGAGCCTCACCTCGCGCCCTGGCCGCGTAGGCGGCCATGAGATCACGGGCCAGTGGGGCCAACGACGCCCCATCGCAACCGATGTGATGCACCACGAAGACGAGCACACTCTCGCCGGCGACGTCGGGAGCGGCAGTGCGAGCAGCATCGTCCTGCTTCGACCGCCGCGTCAGCAGTACCCACCGAACCGGGACTCCACTGGTCACGTCGAAGCCCTGACCGGTGATCTCCGCGATCGCCTGTGCGACGTCTCCGTCGTAGGCGACCACTCGCAGATCGGCGTGCGCGTCCGTTGCCCCGGAAGGCATGATCAGCTGCATCGGCTGCCCGTTGATCATCGGGTAGGTCGTACGTAGCGTCTCGTGTCGTTCTACGACGTCGCGCACCGCTAGTCGCAACGCGATCTCATCGAGTTCACCGCGGATTCTCAACGCCAGCGCGATGTTGTAGGCAGCCGATTCGGGTGAAGCGTTGTTCACCACCCAGAGTCCGCGCTGGACAGTTGAGACCGCAACCATCTCCGCGCGCGCACGCGGGCCGAGCGGCGGCGCCCACGAGCCCGAGGGTGAGGTCCCGAGCGACTCGGCGAGCTCGGCGACGGTGGGCGCAGCGAACAGCTCACGGACCGAGACGTCCCGACCGATCACTTCCGACACCCGTGAGGTGACCTTGACCGCTGACAACGAGGTACCACCGAGTCCGAAGAAATCGTCTCGTGCCCCAACTCGTTCCGCGCCGGTGACGTCGCTGAAGACGCCCGCGATCACTGTTTCCATCTCGGTCCGCGGCGGGAGGTACTCCTCGGCGGACGACAGGTCGACACTCGGCAGCGCCCTGCGATCGATCTTTCCCACCGGGGTCAGTTCGAACCGGTCGACGATGACGATGGTGTGCGGGATCATATGTCGCGGAAGGCGACTCGCGGCAAAGTCGAGAATGTTGTCCGGGCTCACGGTTGCGCCCGGGGCGATGCTGACATAGCTCACCAGTAACGTCTCACGTGCCGGCCCGGGAATACCTGCGCTCAGAGCCGTCACGACGCTCGGGTGCTCCTCGATGACGGCGTCGACCTCCCCCGGCTCAATTCGCAGGCCTCGGATCTTGATCTGGAAGTCGTTACGCCCGTGGTAGACGATGCGGCCGTCTCCACGCCGCGTCACACGATCACCGGTGCGGTAGAGCCGGCCCGGACCATACGGGTTGGCCACGAATCGCGTCGAGGTGAGTGCTGGTTGATGCAGATATCCGATGGCGACCTGGTCACCTCCGAGATACAACTCTCCGGTCACGCCAGCAGGCGCGTGCCGGAGGGCATCGTCGAGAACGAATGCGCCGACTCCGGACAATGCGGTACCGATCGTGACCTGATCGTCCTGGGTCATCGGGCCGTCGACGGTGACGATGACCGTGGCCTCGGTCGGCCCGTACGCGTTGAAGAACGATCGACTCGACCAGCGGCGAACGAGTTCGGCGCTACACGCCTCCCCCGCCGCCATCACGGTCTGCAGCATCGGTACCTCGGACGGCTCGATCGTCGAGAGCACCGATGGTGTCATCATCGCGTGGGTAACCCCGTTCTTCGCGATGACGTTGGTCAGTGCTGATCCGGCATACTCGTCTACCCCTGCGACCACGAGTTCACCGCCGCTGTGCAGCGCCAGCAACAACTCGAGCACAGACACATCGAAACTCGGCGACGCGACGTGCAGCACCCGGCTCTGTGGTCCGACGCCGAACCGACGGGTGGTCGCCTCGGCCAGGTTCGCGACCTGGCGGTTGGAAACCAGCGTCGCCTTCGGTTTTCCGGTCGAACCCGAGGTGAAGATGAGGTAAGCGTCATCGTCGAGTGATGGCTGCCGCGCGAGTTCGTCGTCCCGCAGTGGAGCACCGCTGTGCCCTGCAATCTGCATCTCGAGGTTCGGGTCGTCGAGTGCCAGCCAGCGCATACCGACCTGGTGGGTTGCACGATGCCCTGGGCGCGTCACGCCTACTGCCGCGCCGATCGTTTCAAGCATCATCTGCCGACGCTCGGCAGGATAGGTCGGGTCGATCAGGACGAAGGCGGCACCCGACTTGATCACGGCGACCGTGGCCACGACTGACAGGGTCGATCGACCGATCTCGATCGCCACGGCGTCACCGGGACCCACTCCGAGCCCGGCCAGTTCGCGAGCGATCTGATTGGTGCGAGCTTCGAACAATTCGCGCGTGACGGTGGTGTCTCCGCGTAGTGCCACCGACGAGGATCGCCGATCGGTCGCTGCGCCGGCAAGGAGCTCGCGGAACGAACGTGGCTGCGCTGCAGCACTTATCGTTCCCAACTCGGTCACAACCTCGGTGTCGAGCAGATCGATCGCTCCGACCGCGTTGTCTGGTTGCCGCACCATCGCGGTCAGCACACGCGCGAACTCGTCGGCGAACATCTCGATAGTCGACGCGTCGAAGATGTCTGTCGCATAGCCGAATTCGACGTCGACGGCAGGACCCTCTGCGTGTTCGGACTGCGTGAACGCCACCTGGAGTTCGTATTTGGCTGCGGGGATACGCACCGCGCGGACGGACGTGCCGAGATTCTGCTCGGCATCGGGTCCGAGCCAATCATGCTGCCAGGTGAGCATCACCTGGAACAACGGCGAATGCGACAGTGCCCGGTCGGGTGCGATTTCTTCTACGACCTGCTCGAACGGCACATGCGAGTGCGCAATCGCGCGCGCAGACACGCTCTTCGAATCCTCGACGATTTCTCGAGCCGTCTTGTATGGCGTGATCCGGGTTCGAAGCGGCACCGTGTTGACAAACATTCCGACAAGGTCGGCCAATGCGCGATCGTCGCGGCCGGCGACGGCGGTGCCGACGGTGACATCTGAGCCTCCCCACAGCCTCGAGAGCAGCACACTCAGCGCGGCGTGCATCACGTGGAATGGCGTCGCGTTCACAGAGGCGGCGAGGTCGGTCACCGCGTCGAAGGTCGTCGAAGTGATCAGCCTGTCAACAAATGCCCCTCTGCCCGAGGGAATGTCGGGGCGCGCCCGATCTGCGGGCAGCTCCATCACCTCGTCGGCCCCTGCGAATTCCCGACGCCAGAAGTCGAGCTCGGCCCGCGCCAGGGAGTTGCCATCGTCGGGGTCGCCGAGAATCTGGCGTTGCCAGATCGTGTGGTCGATGTACTGCAGCGGCAGTGGAGTGAATGCAACATCCCTGCCTGTGCGGAGCGCATCGTATGCCGTCAGGAGATCTCGCACCAACGGCGACAACGACATTCCATCACCGGTGATGTGATGTAACACGATCAACGCCAGGAAACCCGACGGCTTCGCCAGAACCGTGAAGCGCACCGGCACCTCGGCCGCGAGGTCGAAACCCCTCGCAGCCAGCTCCGTGACCACGTCATCGACGTCGGCGTCTGACACCTGGCGGATCGGAGCCGTCACCGAATGCACAACAGTGTCCGCCGACAGGATCTCCTGAACCGGCTCGCCGTCCACGGACGGGTACCGGGTGCGCAATGTCTCATGCCGGTCGACCACTGCGGCGAATGCCTGCACCAGCACGCTCGGGTCGTGTTCTGGCCCCAACTCGACGTAACCGGCCATGTTGTAGGCAGCCGATGACTGGTCAAGACGATTGGTGAACCAGAGCCGGGTCTGTGCGGTGGAGAGCGGAATGGTCTCCGGACGGTCGTCGAGCGTCGTGGGGGTAGAGGGAGCGGGCTGCGATACCTGCTCGATTCTGCGCGCGAAGTCGGCGAGGTCCTCACTGTCGAAGAGGTCGGTCAGCCCGATTGCCTTACCCGTGGTGGTCCGCAGATGTGCGACGATCCGAGCGGCGTCGAGTGAATCACCCCCGACGCCGAACAGGTTGTCCCGCATGCCGATCCGCTCGGTACCGAGCACGTCGGCGACAGCATCGACGACGATGCGCTCGGTGTCGGTGGTCGGCAGCACGACGTCATGTCCGGGACGGTCGAAGACCGGGGCCGGCAAGATGGCTCGGTCGAGCTTGCCGTTGATCGTCCGCGGCAGACCGTCGATGACATTCACGAGGTCGGGAACCATGTAGCCGGGCAGGAGTTGACGAACCTCCGCACGAACCCGTGCGACGTCGAGGTCAGAACCCGACGCCTCGTCGGGCACCACGTAGGCAACCAGTTTGGGGCCGCTGTCAGCGACATTCGAGTGCACCTTGGCGGCCGCGCCGGCGACACCGTGGCACGCGCGAAGCGCCGCCTCGACCTCACCGAGTTCGATGCGATAGCCGCGCAACTGCACCTGGAGATCGGACCGACCGAGATACTCGATGTCGGTTCCGACCCTTCGTCCGAGGTCACCCGAGCGGTACAGCCGATCACCGTCTCCGAAGGGGTTCGCGATGAACCGCTGCGAGGTCAGCCCCGGTCGTCCGCGGTACCCGCGCGCGACTTGCTCTCCGGCAACATAGATCTCGCCGACCGCGCCTTCTGCCACCGGCTGAAGCCTCCGGTCGAGCAGGTGTATGGCCATCGACGGCAGCGGAGCACCGATCATGCTGCCCGACTCGGTACGCACCAGTCCGGGATCGAGCGCCCGCGATGTCACGTGGACGGTGGTCTCGGTGATGCCGTACATGTTCGTCAGCTTCACCGAGTCGCCGAAGGTGCGGTACCACCGATCCACTTCGTCGAACGGCAGCGCTTCACCGCCGAACACGATGTGCCGCAGCGACGACGGCAATCCCGACAGCCGGCAGGCATCGGCCAACACCGCGAATGCAGAGGGCGTCAAGGAGACGAAAGTGATGCATTCATGCTCGATCAGGGCACGCATCTCGTGGGGTGACCTTGCGGTGTCCCGGTCGACGATCACCACCCGCGCCCCTGACGACAGGGGCCCGAAAATCTCCCACACAGAGAAATCGAACGCATACGAATGGAAGAACGACCAGACGTCTGCCGGAGCGAAATCGACCTCGGTACCCGCCGCATCCAGCAGGGCAATGAGGTTGCGATGCGTGACAGCAACGGGTTTCGGGCGCCCGGTCGATCCAGAGGTGTAAATGATGTATGCGAGCGAATCGAGCGGTTGCGCGTCCGGGAGCGGGACCGCGCCCGCTTCGCTCAGCAGCGTGGACAGGCTCACCGCAGGAATCCCCGCCATGGCGTCGGCGCCGGCCTCCGCCTCATCGTCGAGAATGACGCAGGCCGGAGCCGCGTCCTCGATGATGAACGCCAGTCGATCCGCCGGACTCGCCGTGTCCACCGGCAGATATGCCGCACCGGCACTCAGAACGCCCAGGATCACGCTGATCAGATCCGCGCGTCGGGGCGTGGCGATGCCGACGACGGAGCGGGGTCCGACACCGCGCTTGGTGAGTGCACGCGCGACGCGGTCAACGCGGTCCGCGAGTTCCCCATAGGTCAGTCGGTGACCGTGCTGATCGACGACAGCTACGGACTCGGGGTGTTCGTCGACGATCCGTCGGAATCGGCCGATGATCGATGGGTCGGCGTGCCCGGACGCGGTCGGCGCTGTCGGGTGCGGCGCGGGAAGACCGGCCAGGAGCTCTCTGTCCCGGTCGGTGAGCATCGGCAGGTCCGCCACCAGACGATCGAGCGAACCGGCAGCGAGGAACTCATGCAGGAATGCGATGAATCTGCTGTGCAGGACGTCGAGTTCATGTTGCTCGTAGAGACCCGGGTTGGCATGTAGATCCACACCGAGCGGAGCGCCCGGGCTGGCCTGGTAGAGGTTGACCAGCAGATCCTCGAGGATTCCCGACGACAGAATGTGATACTCGACGCGCGCCCCGATGAGCTCGATCGGCTTGTCGAAGAACATCATGTTGACGACAGGACCGAATGTGGTGGCGCCTGTCTCGTGGAGCCCCGCGTCGCGGCGGATGTCCTCGACCCTGTAACGCTGGTGGCGTAGCGCCCCGGTCAGGGTCACTTGCATCGACTCGATGAGTTCGCGTACCGACTTGTCGGTCACATCCGTTGCCCGGACGGGAAGCAGATTCGCGAGCATTCCACCCGCACGTTTGATCTTGGCTGTCGCACGGCCGGTGACCGGGAGTGTGAGGGTCACATCGTCGAGGCCGGTCCGACGGGCAGTGAATGCGCTGAAGGCCGCGGTGAGAATGACAGCAGCCGACGAGTGGAGGTCGGTGGCGACCTGTTCGAGCCGATCCTGCACAGTGCTCTCGAGGATCGCCGACGACACGAGGTTGACCGGGTCGAGTGGTGCCGTGACCCCCCGCCGCGACAGGGTCACGCGCTCACCGAACCCGCTGACCTGCTCGAGCCAGTGGGCGCGGTCGGCGGCGTACCGTGAGCCCTCGCGATAGGCCTGCTCGTCGGCCACAACCTCGGCCATCGTGGCCAGGGGCTTCTCGACCAGCTCGGTCTCGGTCACTCGCGCGTTGTACCGTTCGACGGCCATACGGGTGAGCGTGAGTGCCGAGTAACCGTCGATCACGATGTGGTGACCGCGCATGTACCACAGTGTCCGCTCGTCCGAAACCCGTAAAAGAGCACTGATCACGAGTTTGTCGTGAGCCAGGTCGACCGGACTACGGTATTCGTCCAGCATCCATTCATAAGCCGCCGCGAAGGGGTCGACGCCACCACGGAAGTCGATGATGTCGACCTCGTGGTTGATCGTTTGGTCAACAACCTGACGGACCTCGCCGCCGGATTCGATCATTCGCAGGTAAGGAGATTCGAGCACCCGGCAGGCATCGATCAGACATTCAGCAAGAATCCGCGGGTCAAACGATTCTTGGGTGTGCTCCATATCCAAAAATTGCGCAATATTGACCGAGTATCGATCCGAGAGTCGCTCGGCGAACCACATGCCCCGCTGCGCTGCGGTCAGTTCGAACAAGTCAGACTCCTCGATCATCGTCCACGAAAGCGGCCGGTTGTCGGCCATGGTCGAATACAGCCGGGAAGGGGCTGTCCGTCCCGGATCGTGCAATTCACCTGTTGATCAACTGTTGCCCTCGGCTCGGCGGGTTCGTAATCGCACGCTCCTGAAGTATGTTCGTTGGGAACCAGCGCAACGTTACTTCGGAATCCTCAGGCTAGGTTGAGTAACACTCAATGTTAGCTCTAACGATTACATTAACGAATCCTCAGCATGATGCCCGGGGAGGGATTTCGAATCCCATCAGCCCTGATCCACCTGGCACACGACCACACGCCAGGTGCACGACGGAAGCCGTGACAGGAAACCTCTCGCCTGAGACGCTGGGGCTGGGTAGTTTGGGATACGAGCTGCGACCAGCACAAACCCATGCGGAAGGGAAGACATGACCGACCTGTCGACTGGTCGCGCTGCGATGTCGACCCCGTCTGTGCTCGGAGCTGAGCGTCCGCACGCCCCGGACCGAGCAGTTGCCGTCCCCGACGACACCCGCCAGCGAGCCGGACGGCACGCCAGTAGCGACGGCAGAGGTTCGGAGTGGTTGATCGCAGCGACACACGAACGTGCGCGAAGGCTTCGTCCCGGGAACGACGCGACAACGGACGCCGACCGTCGCGACGGACCCGGCACGGCGTCGTCGCGCTTTGTAGGCCTGGCGACGTCCGGCGATCTCAGGGATGCGCGTATCACCACTCCGGAGACCGAAGGTCTCCGACGGCAACCGCAGTCAGTGGTGACCACCCCGTGGGAGAGGTACGCAGAGCCGAAGACCCGTGACCAACCGGCGGTCAAGACTCAGAACTTCTCGACGCCGGAGACTCAGAACGCCATAGAGGCCAGAGACCTGCGGAAGTCGTTCGGGGAGATGACGGCCGTCGAAAGCGTCAGCTTCAGCGTCAAGAAGGGGTCGATCCTGGCGCTCCTCGGTCCCAACGGTGCCGGCAAGACGACGACGGTCAACATGCTCTGCACCTTGCTCAGACCCGACGGCGGCACCGCCTCGGTCGCGGGCCACGACGTCGTCGATGATGCACCCGCTGTCCGACGCTCGATCATGCTCACCGGGCAGTTCGCTGCACTGGATGAGTCGTTGACAGGCAAAGAGAACCTTGTCCTGTTCGGGAGACTGCTGGGACTGTCCCGAGCAACCGCTCGGAAGCGTGCTGCCGATCTGCTCGACCAGTTCGGACTCGGTGCAGCCGCCGACCGCAGGGTCAGCCAGTACTCCGGTGGCATGCGGAGACGGATCGACATCGCGTGCGGGCTCGTACGTAAACCCGAGGTCGTCTTTCTCGACGAACCGACCACAGGCCTCGACCCACGCAGCCGCCAGGAGGTGTGGAGACTGGTCGAGACGCTCCGGGATTCCGGCGTCACGACCCTGTTGACGACCCAGTATCTCGAGGAAGCCGACGCTCTCAGCGACCACATCGTGGTCATCGATCACGGCCGGGTGATCGCATCGGGCACCGCTGACGAACTCAAGACACAGACGGGTGACTCCTACTGCGAGGTGACCCCGCTGCACGCCGCCGATATTCCGCGGCTCAAAGACTTACTCGCCCCGCACTCGGCCGGCAGCGGTACGAGGACCACGTCGGAGATCCGGGGCCGGACGCGCGTCGACGCCTCAGAGGCCGACGACACCGTCTCGGAGGTCTCGCTTGCTGTACCAGCACCCGAGGGTCCGCGGACACTCATGAAGATTCTGAACACCACCGACGCCGCGGGGATCCAGCTCTCCGACATCTCCTTGCGACGGCCTTCGCTCGACGAGGTCTTTCTCGCACTGACCGAACCCGACCGCGCCGAAGACGCCGGGTCAGACGGGAACAGTGCGCGATGACGGAACGCGCAGTTGCACAGCACAACGATGTCGGCACGTCACCGATACACCGAGCTGAGTCACAGACGCGCGACACCGAATCACCGATGCACGGAGCTGACGACAAGATCCCAGCGCGCGGGCAGCTCAGGGCACTGACCGCGCGCGGGGTCATCGCGATGATCCGCAACGGCGAGGTGGTTTTCGCATTCCTCGCGCCGGCGTTTCTCGCCACATGCTTCTATCTCCCACTGCGCTCTGTGATGGATCGATACCCGGGGATGGACTACGCGCAGTATCTGATGCCCATCATCACGCTTCAATCGCTCGCGTTCGTCGGTGCAACGGCAGCAATGCGGTCGTCGTTCGATCGGGTCAAGGGCATCAACACGCGGTTTCGCACGTTGCCGATGTCGGCGTCCGTACCGGTACTCGCACGTGCCGGGACCAACGCGGTGTTGCTGATCATCGCGCTGGCCTGCGCGACGATTGCGAGTCTGATCATCGGGTGGCGTCCGCAGGGCAGCGTCGTCGAGACGGTGGGCCTGTACGCGATTGCGATCGTCATCGGTTTGTTCTTCACGCTTGTCACAGATGCGGTCGGACTGCTCGCGGGTAGCCCGGAAGCGACCAGTCAGGCACTGGCACTACCTGTTCTGGTTCTCGGCATGCTCTCCACCGGATTCGCGCCCGTCGACCAGTTCCCCGACTGGATAGCCCCGTTTGTGCGCAATCAGCCGATCTCCCAGTTCGCCAACGCATTGCGAAGCCTCACTGACGGCACATCGTCGTGGGCAGTCGTGGCGCCCGCTCTCTGGTGGTGCGTGGGGCTCGGTCTGCTCGGCGTCGCACTGACTGCGCTTGCAGTGCGGAGGACACGCGGATGAGCGCCGGCGCCATGCACACGAGCGGGACAGTTCCCACGGCCGAAGCGGCGACCGCAGCTGAACCCGCCGAGGGCTCACCGCGGTCGTGGTATCGGCAGAGTCTGCTGCTCACCGGACGACAGTTGTCGGTGCTACTGCGCGACCGCGCGACAGTCATCCAGATCGTGTTGGTTCCGGCATTGACGATGATCATGTTCAAAGTCGTTCTGGGCACCGCTGTCGGTGATGCGACAGGCCAGGACAGCGCGTTTGGAACGGTCCCGCTCGTCATTCTGGTGAGTGCGATGTTCGGCGCCGTTGCCAGTGCCATCCGTCTGAACCTCGAACGAGGCACGGGTCTCCTCGGCCGACTCTACGTACTGCCGATCAACAGGTCGGCCGACCTGACATCACGACTGATGTGCGAAGTCTGCAGAATCCTCGTCACCACGCTCCTGCTTCTCATCGTGGGATTCGGTATCGGATTCCGATTCACCGCTGGATGGCTTGGAGTGTTCGGCGTCGTCGGGGTGTCTCTCATGTTCGGAATCGCCTACGCCATCTTCGTGTTGGCGTTGGCGATCAACTTCAGCCCCGGCGCTCCGCTCGTTCCGCTGTTGTCGTTGCTGTCGAGTGTTCTCATGTTCTTCAATTCCGGCTTCAGTCCAGTCGACGCGTACCCGGGATGGCTGCAGCCGATCGTCGCACACCAGCCGATGACTCCTGCGATCGAGCTCATGCGATCGTTCGCATCGGGAGGTCCGATCACGTCGTCGCTGATCCAGGTGACCCTATGGACGGTCGTGGTGACCGTCCTGTGTACCTATCCGGCTCTCCGCGGCTACCGGAAAGCGGCCACCTCACGCTGAGGCATCCCACGAGGTCGGCCCCGCGGCCTACCCTCGAACTCATGACAACCGACAAAACCGGAGCCGAGACCAACGTCAGCCATCTCGCTGACGAGAACCGCTATCAGATCAGCGTCGACGGCCGCGTCGCAGGACTCACCGCCTACCGCGACCGCGATCACGACGGCACGGCCGAACGCGTGTTCTACCACACTGAGGTTGGCCCGGACTTCGGCGGGCGCGGCCTGGCGACGATCCTCGTGCGCGAGGCTCTCGACGACTCCATCGCCGCCGGGAAGCTGATCGTTCCCGTGTGCCCGATGGTGCGCCACTTCCTGTCCGAGCACGCCGACTATGCGGCCAAGTCCCGCAAGGTCACACCCGATGACATCAATTGGATCGAGTCAGTTACGTCGTAGCCGCAATCGGGTCGAAAGTCCCTGTTCCGCCACCGGTCGTCGCCCATATTCTTGTCCTGTGAGCGGGGGTGGACGACCGCTCACCACGACGGTCGAGCAGCTCACCGGCCACCTCTCCGGGTGAGCAGCGGCGCACCGGTCACCGACCCGCTCGACTTTCCAGTCGGGCGGGTCGAGTCGTTTCGGGGGAGGCGCCGCAGATCTCTGTCGAGAGGGCAACACAGATCCCGCCGACAGCACGACCCGGCCCGTCAAGGACATTTGCGCTCCGCAGCAAGTCGGCGACAGCACCGCAACAAAACGACTGTGGCCCGCCCCCTTTCCGGGGGCGGGCCACAGTCGTTGTCTTGTAGAGACGGCTCTTACTTGGCCTTCTCCAGCACCTCGACGAGACGCCAGTGCTTGGTCGCAGACAGCGGGCGGGTCTCCATGATCCGCACGCGGTCGCCGACGCCGGCATCGCCCTTCTCGTCGTGGGCCTTGACCTTGCTCGTGGTCCGGATGATCTTGCCGTACAGCGCGTGACGCTTACGATCTTCCAGCTCGACCACGATGGTCTTCTGCATCTTGTCGCTGACGACGTAACCGATGCGCTCCTTGCGACGGTTCCGCTCAGCGGTGTTGGTTTCGGTCACCTTCTGGTCCTCACTCATGCGTCATCACCATCCGGTCCCGACGCCAAACCAAGCTCACGCTCGCGCATCACGGTGTAGATGCGTGCGATCTCGCGACGCACGGTCCGCAGACGACGATTGTTGTCGAGCTGGCCGGTAGCCATCTGAAACCGAAGGTTGAAGAGCTCTTCCTTCGACTCTTTGAGCCGGTCGACCAGATCGGTGTCGCTGAGATCACGAAGCTCAGCTGCTGCAACTCCGAGTGCCATCAGAACTGCTCCTCTCTGGTCACGATCCGGGTCTTGATGGGCAGCTTGTGCTGCGCGCGGCGCAGGGCCTCGCGAGCGGTCTGCTCATCGGGGTAGGTCATTTCGAACAGCACGCGACCCGGCTTGACCGGGGCAACCCACCACTCGGGCGAACCCTTACCGGAACCCATGCGGGTCTCGGCAGGCTTCTTGGTCAGCGGGCGGTCGGGGAAGATGTTGATCCACACCTTGCCGCCACGCTTGATATGCCGGTTGATGGCGATACGAGCGGACTCGATCTGACGGTTGGTGATGTAGGCGCTCTCCAGAGCCTGGATGCCGAAGTCACCGAACGTCACCTTGGTGCCGCCCTTGGCCTGGCCCTTGAGGCTCGGGTGATGCTGCTTGCGGTGCTTGACCCGACGAGGGATCAACATGCCTCAGCCCTCCTGCTTTTCTGCTCCGGCGCCGGCGCCAGCAGTTGCCTCGGCAGGAGCCTCCGCTGCCCGACCTGCGTCGGTGCTGGTGGCCGTGGTGCCAGAGGCACCGCTGCGGCGAGGACGGCTGGGACGACGCGGACGACGATCCTCGGCTGCCGGCGCGGCTGCGGACAGCTCACGCTTGCCACCGACGATGTCACCCTTGTAGATCCAGACCTTCACACCGATGCGGCCGAAGGTCGTCTTGGCTTCGTAGAGTCCGTAGTCGATGTCGGCGCGCAGCGTATGCAGCGGCACGCGACCTTCGCGGTAGAACTCACTGCGGCTCATTTCTGCACCGCCGAGGCGACCCGAGCACTGGACTCGGATGCCCTTCACGTTCGGCTGACGCATCGCCGACTGGATCGCCTTGCGCATCGCACGACGGAACGCCACGCGGTTGCTCAGCTGCTCCGCGACGCCCTGCGCCACGAGCTGGGCCTCCGACTCCGGGTTCTTGACCTCGAGGATGTTCAGCTGGACCTGCTTACCGGTCAGCTTCTCCAGGTCGCCACGGATGCGGTCGGCCTCGGCGCCACGGCGGCCGATGACGATGCCGGGACGAGCGGTGTGGATGTCGACGCGGACGCGGTCACGCGTGCGCTCGATCTCCACCTTGGCGATGCCTGCACGCTCGAGCCCCTGCGAGAGGAGCTTGCGGATGGCGACATCTTCCTTCACGTACTCCGCGTACTGCTTGTCGGCGTACCACCGTGAACTCCAGTCGGTGGTGATGCCCAGACGGAAGCCGTGCGGGTTGATTTTCTGGCCCACTGTCAGGCTCCCTTCTTCTTCGGCTGACGCGACCGGCCGCGTGCGGACGATGCCTTCTCGGGAAGACTCTCGACCACAACAGTGATGTGGCTGGTGCGCTTGCGGATACGGAACGCGCGGCCCTGTGCGCGCGGCTGGAACCGCTTGAGCGTGGGGCCCTCGTCAGCGAATGCGGTGGCGACAACCAGGGTCCGGCGATCCAGATCCAGGTTGTTCTCCGCGTTCGCGACAGCGCTGGCGAGAACCTTGTAGACGGGCTCCGACGCCGACTGCGGTGCGAACCGCAGGATGTCGAGCGCCTCGTCGACGTTCTTGCCGCGGACCAGGTCGAGTACACGACGGGCCTTCATCGGCGTCACGCGAACGAACTTGGCCGTGGCCTTCGCGGTGGGATTATCGGTCTGCGTAGTCATTACCGGCGCTTCGCTTTCCGGTCATCCTTGATGTGACCCTTGAAGGTACGGGTGGGGGCGAACTCGCCCAGCTTGTGCCCGACCATGTTGTCCGAGACGAACACCGGGACGTGCTTGCGACCGTCGTGGACGGCGAAGGTGTGACCGATGAAGTCGGGGATGATGGTCGAACGACGCGACCAGGTCTTGATGACCTGCTTGGTGCCTTTTTCGTTCTGCGTATCCACCTTGGCAAGCAGGTGGTCGTCGACGAACGGGCCCTTCTTGAGGCTGCGTGGCATTCTCTAACTCCCTCCTGTGCTTATCGCTTGTTCTTGCCGGTGCGACGGCGCCGGACGATCAGCTTGTCGCTGGCCTTGTTCTTACGGGTACGGCCCTCAGGCTGACCCCACGGGCTGACCGGGTGGCGACCACCGGAGGTCTTGCCCTCGCCGCCACCGTGCGGGTGGTCGACCGGGTTCATCACGACACCACGGACGGTCGGGCGCTTGCCCTTCCACCGCATACGGCCGGCCTTACCCCAGTTGATGTTCGACTGCTCGGCGTTGCCGACCTCGCCGACGGTTGCGCGGCAGCGCACGTCGACGCGACGGATCTCGCCCGACGGCATACGGAGGGTCGCGTACGCGCCTTCCTTACCGAGGAGCTGGATCGAAGCGCCCGCGCTGCGAGCCATCTTCGCTCCGCCACCCGGACGCAGCTCGACGGCGTGCACCTGGGTACCGGTCGGGATGTTGCGCAGCGGCAGGTTGTTGCCGGGCTTGATGTCGGCGGCGGGACCGCTCTCCACCACGTCGCCCTGGGACAGACCCTTGGGCGCGATGATGTAGCGCTTCTCGCCGTCCACGAAGTGGAGCAGCGCGATGCGGGCGGTGCGGTTCGGGTCGTACTCGATGTGAGCGACCTTGGCGTTGACGCCGTCCTTGTCGTTGCGACGGAAGTCGATCAAGCGGTATGCGCGCTTGTGACCGCCGCCCTTGTGCCGGGTGGTGATCCGGCCGTGTGCGTTACGTCCACCGCGACCGTGCAGCGGACGAACCAGCGACTTCTCGGGGTGGTCGCGAGTGATCTCGGCGAAATCAGCGCCGGACGATCCGCGACGACCCGGGGTCGTCGGCTTGTACTTACGAATAGCCATGAGTTCTCAGTCCTTCTCTGAAGTCCCGGTCAGCCGACCGGTCCTCCGAAGATCTCGATGGGCTTGCTGTCTGCGGTCAACGTGACGATCGCGCGCTTGGTGGACTTGCGCTGGCCGTAGCCTGCGCGGGTGCGCTTGCGCTTGCCCTGGCGGTTCGCGGTGTTGACGCTCGTGACGGTCACATCGAAGATCTGCTCGACGGCGATCTTGATCTGCGTCTTGTTCGAGTCCGGGTGAACCAGGAAGGTGTAGACGTTGTCCTCGATGAGTCCGTACGACTTCTCCGAGATCACCGGCGCCAGGATGATGTCACGCGGGTCAGCCTGCGTAGCCATGCTCAGGCCTCCTCTGTCTCATTGGCGACGGACTTGGCCGTCGACGTGTTCTGTGCGATGAACGCGTTGAGCGTCTCGACGCTGAACACCAGTTCGTCCGACTCGAGGACGTCGTAGGTGTTGAGCTGATCGGGAGCGATCGGCAGCACGTTCTTCAGGTTCGCAACGCTCTTCCACGCGGTCAGGTCTTCGCGGCCGAGCACGACGAGGAACTTACGTCGGGTGCTCAGTGCCTCCAAGAACTGCCGAGCGCTCTTGGTCGATGGCGCCTGGCCTGCGACGAGCTCGGTGATGACGTGAATGCGCTCGTTACGAGCACGGTCACTCAGCGCGCCGCGCAGAGCGGCTGCCTTCATCTTCTTGGGGGTGCGCTGGCTGTAGTCACGCGGCTGCGGGCCGTGGACGACGCCACCACCGGTGAACTGCGGTGCGCGGGTCGAACCCTGGCGGGCGCGACCGGTGCCCTTCTGGCGGTACGGCTTGGCGCCGCCACCGCTGACCTGTCCACGGGTCTTGGTTGCGTGTGTGCCCTGGCGAGCGGCGGCCTGCTGGGCCACCACGACCTGGTGCATCAGTGCGATGTTCGCGGGTGCGTCGAAGATCTCGGCGGGCAGATCAACGGTTCCGTTGGTCTTGCCGTCGGCGGTCTTGACGTCCAGCGTCAGCTTCGTTGTGGTTTCGGTGCTCACTTCGCACCACCCTTCACAGCGTCACGGACGACCACGATTCCGCCCTTACGGCCGGGGATGGCGCCCTTGATCAACAGCAGACCGGCCTCGGCGTCCACCTTGTGGACGGTGAGGTTCTGCGTGGTCACGGTGTCGTTACCCATGCGACCGGCCATCCGCATGCCCTTGAAGACACGACCCGGGGTGGCGCAGCCACCGATCGAGCCGGGGGCACGGTGCACGCGGTGCGCGCCGTGGCTGGCACCAAGACCGGAGAAGCCGTGGCGCTTCATCGCGCCGGCAAATCCCTTGCCCTTGGAGGTGCCGGTGACGTCGACCAGCGCACCGTCGGCGAAGATCTCGGCGGTCAATTCCTGACCGACCTCGAACTCGCTGGTGTCGGCGACGCGGATCTCGGCCAGGTGGCGACGCGGCGTGACGCCTGCCTTCGCGAACTGGCCTGCGACCGGCTTGGTCACCTTGCGGGGATCGATCGCACCGTAGGCAAGCTGCACGGCGGTGTAGCCGTCGCGGTCCTGGTTACGGAGCTGGGTGATGACGTTCGGGCCTGCCTGAATGACAGTGACCGGAACGACACGGTTGTTCTCGTCGAAGACCTGGGTCATGCCGAGCTTGGTGCCCAGAATGCCCTTGGTCGCGCTCTGATTACTCATGATTTCTCTTCGCCCCCGCCCTACTGGATGTTGACGTCGACACTGGCCGGAAGATCGATGCGCATGAGCGCGTCGACGGTCTTCGGCGTCGGGTCGAGGATGTCGATGAGTCGCTTGTGAGTACGCATCTCGAAGTGCTCGCGGCTGTCCTTGTACTTATGCGGCGAGCGGATGACGCAGTACACGTTCTT
>NZ_DLSO01000111.1:0-241 GCF_002500165.1 Gordonia sp. UBA7860
ACTCGGCGGTGCCGTCACCGTCACCGACGACGCGTACGACCACCTCGTGGCGGTCGCGGGTGGCGACGCGCGCCGAGCACTGACCGCACTCGAGGCCAGCGCCGACGCAGCACTGCGCGAGCCGACAACCGATGACGAAGGCAGTGGTGAGGCGGTTGCCGAACGCCGCGAGATCCCTGAGATCGGTGTAGCCGACGTCGAGGCGGCCATCGACCGCGCGGCCGTGCGGTACGACCGCGAC
>NZ_DLSO01000111.1:443-44318 GCF_002500165.1 Gordonia sp. UBA7860
GCCGTGCGGTACGACCGCGACGGCGACCAGCACTACGACGTGACCAGCGCGTTCATCAAGTCGATCCGCGGATCCGACGTCGACGCCGCGGTGCACTACCTCGCCCGGATGATCGCCGCAGGCGAGGATCCCCGCTTCATCGCCAGGCGGCTGATGATCCACGCTAGCGAAGACATCGGGATGGCCGATCCGATGGCGTTGCAGACCGCCGTCGCCGCGGCGCAGGTGGTGGCTCTCGTGGGGATGCCGGAGGCAAAGCTGGCGCTCACGCAGGCGACCATCCACCTCGCGACCGCCCCGAAGTCCGCGGGTGTGGTCAGCGCTATCGGCGCTGCGCTCGCCGACGTCGAAGCAGGCAAAGCCGGCGCCGTGCCGCCCGGACTACGCGACGCGCACTACAGCGGCGCCAAGAAGTTGGGCAGCGGCGTCGGATATCAGTACCCCCACAACGATCCTGACGGTGTTGTGCCGCAACAGTATCCACCCGATGAGCTCGTCGGCGTCGACTACTACGTGCCCACCGATCACGGTTTCGAGCGCGAGATCGGGCCGCGGGTGGCCAAACTGCGATCGATCGTGCGCCGGGCGACGCGCCGGCCGAAGAAGTCGTGACGCCGCTCAGCGGTGGCGTGTAGAGAACGCCAGAGCCGTTGCTGCCGCGGCCATTGCGATGCCCACCCACACCGGCGACACCCAACCGAGCCCTGCGCCGATCGTCAGTCCGCCGAGAAACGTGCCGATCACGTTGCCCACGTTGAACGCGGCGATGTTGGCTGCCGACGCCATGGTCGGTGCGTCGCCCGCGAAGTGCATCACCCGCAGTTGCAGCGGCGGGCTGGTCGCGAACCCGACGAGGCCCATGACGAAGAGCAGGATCGCGACGGCGACCGGCACGTGTGCGAGCAGTGCGTAGGCGACGAGGGTGAGGGTCAGCAGCACGGGCAGAGTGCGCAGTGTGAGCGTGAGGTTGCGATCGGCGGCCCAGCCGCCCACGATGTTGCCGACGCACAGTCCGAGCCCGAAAACGATCAGCAGCCAGCGGTCGAAGCAGGACACGGTAGGCCGATCCGCCGCTCGACGTCGGCGCCGGTCGTGACGGGACGAGTGCAACGATCCCGACCAGTGCGACAACTCCGACGACGCTCACCATCCAGAACGCCGCCCGCCAGCCGAAGTGTTGTCCCACAACGGTTCCGAAGGGAACCCCGATCACGTTCGCCGCAGTCAAACCGGTGAACATCACCGCGATCGCGCCGGCTCTGCGGTGCGGCGCCACGAGGTCGGCAGCCAGCACTGCGCCGATACCGAAGTAGCCGCCGTGGCACATCGCGGTGACCACACGGCCGAGCAGCGCCACGTCGAATGTGGGTGCGAGGGCGGTGAGCACGTTGCCGACGATGAATAGGCACAGCAGCACCACCAGCGCGCGTTTGGGTGGTCGCCTGCTGAGGAATGCGGTGACGGTGAAGGCTCCGAAAGCGACGGCGAGAGCATATCCCCAGATCAGCGCACCAGCGGTGGGCACCGATACGCGAAGCGACTCGGCGACGTCGGAAAGCAGTCCGGAGATGATGAACTCGGTCAGGCCGATCCCGAATCCGCCGACGGCCAGTGCGGTCAGAGCCGCTCGGGCGTGTGGTGTGGCGGTGGCCTTGTCCGGGGTGGAATCTGTTGCGGCAGTTGCGGTCTCACTCATGGTGTTTCCTTCACGACGAGATGACGCGCGGTCGGGTGACCGGCGTGGGAAAAGGGGAACCGTGCGGTGCGGGCTCAGCCCGAAAGCGTCGTGCTCGCGAGCAGGCGTAGCGCGTCGGCGTGCGATGACCCTGGCGTGGCGTGCATGAGCATCAATCGATGCCCGTCTTCCTGGGGGAGATGCAGCATGTCGTAGGTGAGGTCGAGATCGCCGACGATCGGATGCCGGAAGCGCTTGGTACCGCTCGAACAGGATTCGACGGGGTGCGCCGCCCAGATCCGGGCGAAGTCGGCGCTGCGGGAAGCCAGGTCTGCGACGAGAAGGTCGATGTCGTGGATGTGCAGGGGTGCTGTGACGTATCGCAACGAGGCAACTGCCAGTCGTGCCTCGAACTCCCAGTCACGATGCAGCGCGCGGGTGGCCGGGTCGGTGAACAGCATCGACACCTTGTTCGGCGGTGTACTCGACGTCGGGGATGCAGGGTCGAGGTGACTCGCCAGCACCGCGTGACCGAGGCGATTCCAACCGGCGATGTCCTGCACAGGCGAGAGCGCGATCGCAGCGACGTCGGGCATGGCGTCGAGCAGCGTCGCGAGACCGGGACGCATTCGCACTCTGACCGGCGGCGGCGTCGCCGAGCCCGCGAGGTGATAAAGGTGTGCACGCTCGACTTCGTCGAGGCGCAGTGCGCAGGAAGTCGGCGAGTTGCTCGGCGGCCGTTGATCCGTTGGTCACGAGTCCATCGTGACCCGATCAACGGCCATGTGCCTGTCCCTGCCGGTGCCAGTCAGCCCGTCACTTGACGATGAAGACGTCCGAGCAGCTCGGCGCAGGAAGCGTCAGCAGTGGCCCCCGATTGACCGGCCGCAGCTCGATACGCACCCGGCCTGCGCCGGTGTGGACGTCGCGGAAGTCGTGAATCGAGCCGCCACTGGCACCAGTTGTGCGCTGGACGGCTCTCAACGTCCCCGAGCGATGAGTGTTCAGGTTCGTCCAGACGACCGTCATGAGGTTGTCGTATCCCCAGATGCTGAAACTCGCCGTTACCGATATGTCGACGGCGCCGCGCTGCCCGTTGCGTAGCCACTGACTGGTGCTGATGCCACCGGAGTACGTGTTGTCGATGATGTTGGGGCTGAGGGCATTGCAGCGGTTTCGGGACATCTGGTTGATCACCCCATCGGATTCGTCGTAGGTGGCTGCCGATGCCACACCGATGCCGACGGAGGTGACGACGAGCGCGACGAACAGGACGAGTGCGGAGCGGGCTACTGTGATCGGTCTCATGTCTTTGTGATCGTGAATCGCATCTGGGTCGTTAGCCTAGTGATCGTTTTGTGCTCCCGAAGACGCTCTTCAGGTGTCCTGGTGACGCGGCGGTAGGCTGGTATGTCGCAGATCGTCGGATTCGCGCGTGCCCGGGTCCCGACGGTGACGACAGACGTACACGCACCACGACCACCGAGGACGAGAACCCAGTGCAGACGCATGAGATCCGGCAGAGATTCCTGGATCACTTCATCAAGGCCGGACACACCGAGGTGCCCAGTGCCTCGCTGATCCTCGACGATCCCAACCTGCTGTTCGTCAACGCAGGCATGGTGCCGTTCAAGCCCTACTTCCTCGGTGAACAGACCCCGCCGTTCGACCGCGCCACCAGCGTGCAGAAGTGTGTCCGCACACTCGACATCGAAGAGGTCGGCATCACCACCCGCCACAACACCTTCTTCCAGATGGCGGGCAACTTCTCGTTCGGCGACTACTTCAAGCGTGAGGCCATCCGCTTTGCGTGGGATCTGCTCACCTCGTCGGTGGACGACGGCGGATACGGCATCGACCCGCAGAAGCTGTGGCCGACGGTCTACCTCGACGACGACGAGGCGTTCGCGATCTGGCGCGACGAGATCGGTGTTCCCGCAGAGCGCATCCAGCGGCGCGGGATGAAGGACAACTACTGGTCGATGGGCGTGCCCGGCCCGTGCGGCCCGTGCTCGGAGATCTTCTACGACCGTGGACCCGCCTACGGCGTCGAAGGTGGACCCGAAGCCGACGAGGATCGCTACATCGAGATCTGGAATCTCGTGTTCATGCAGAACGAGCGAGGCCCCGGCGGAGCCAAGGAGGGTTACGAGATCCTCGGCCCGCTGCCGAAGAAGAACATCGACACCGGTATGGGCGTCGAGCGTGTGGCCTGCCTGCTGCAGAACGTCGACAACGTCTACGAGACCGACTTGCTCAAGCCGCTCATCGACCTGGCGTCGGAGCTGACCGGTCGGGGCTATGGCGCGGGCAATCACGACGACGACGTGAGGTTCCGCGTCATCGCCGACCACGCCCGCACCGCGGTCATGCTCATCGGCGACGGCGTGCTCCCCGGTAACGACGGACGCGGTTACGTGCTGCGGCGACTCCTGCGGCGCGTGGTGCGCTCCATGCGGTTGCTCGGCGATGCCAAGCCGACCATGGAGATCATCGTGAACACGGTGATCGACGTCATGTCGCCGTCGTACCCCGAACTCGCCGAGCAGCGCGCCCATATCGTCACCGTCGCGGTTGGCGAGGAGACGTCGTTCGCCAAGACGCTCGAGGCCGGGTCCAAGCTGTTCGCCGACGCCGCGCAGGCCACCAAGGCGGCGCACAAGAAGACGATCAGCGGTAACGACGCGTTCACCCTGCACGACACATACGGATTCCCGATCGATCTCACGCTCGAGATGGCCGCGGAGGCAGGTCTCGACGTCGATCAGCAGGGATTCACCGAACTGATGGCGGAGCAGAAGCAGCGCGCCAAGGACGACGCGGTGGCCCGCAAGACCGGACACACCGACGCCGCGGTGTACCGCGAGTTCCTCGACCGCGGCCCCACCGAGTTCACCGGCTTCGACGAGCTGGTGTCCGAGGCACGAGTGCTCGGTCTCATCACCGACGGCACGCGCGTGCGGTCGGCGGGCCCCGGTGAACAGACCACGGTGATCCTCGACCGCACGCCGCTCTACGCGGAGTCGGGCGGTCAGATGGCCGACATCGGCACGATCACCACCAGCGACGGCACCCGACTCACCGTCAGCGACGTGCAGAAGGTCGGCAAATCGGTGTGGCTGCACAAGGCCACCGTCGACGCAGGCGAGATCCACGACGGCGACGAGGTGATCGCTTCTGTCGATCAGTCGTGGAGACACGGTGCGACACAAGGACATTCGGGTACGCACATGGTCCATGCCGCGCTGCGCGAGGTACTCGGCCCCAGCGCGACACAGGCCGGATCGCTCAACCGGCCCGGCTACCTGCGCTTCGACTTCCACTCCGGCTCGGCGTTGAGTGAGGATCAGCGGCAGCAGATCGAGGAGATCTCGAACGCCGCCGTCGAGTCCAATTACCCGGTGCACACGTTCGAGACCGGCCTGAGCGAGGCGAAGGCGATGGGCGCGATGGCGCTCTTCGGCGAGAACTACGGCGATGTGGTGCGCGTCGTCGAGATCGGCGGGCCCTTCTCGATGGAGCTCTGCGGCGGAACGCATGTGGCGTCGTCGGCGCAGATCGGACCGGTCACGTTGATCGGCGAATCCTCCGTCGGATCAGGCGTGCGGCGCGTCGAGGCGTACGTCGGAATGGACTCGTTCCGCTACCTGTCCAAGGAACGTGCGTTGCTCGCGGGACTGGCGTCGTCGCTCAAGGTGCCCTCCGCCGAGGTTCCGGGCCGCGTCGAGCAACTCGTCACCCGCCTGCGTGATGCGGAGAAGCAGCTCGAGAAGGTGCGTGCCGACGCTGCTCGCTCGGCGGCAGGCGACCTGCTCGATTCCGCCGACACCGTCGGATCGACGCTCGTGGTCGGCGGGGTGGTCCCGGGAGTCGGGGCCAACGACCTTCGCGGTATCGCGACCGATCTCCGAGGCCGCGTCGGTGACCGACAAGCCGTGATCGCGTTGTTCTCGACGACCGGTGAGGGCGACGACACCAAGGTTCCGTTCGTCATCGCCACCACGGATACCGCGCGGGGCGCCGGCATCAAAGCGGGCGACCTGGTCAAGGAGATCGCGCCACTCGTGGGTGGACGCGGCGGTGGCAAACCCGACCTCGCGCAGGGATCGGGCACCGACGCCGCGGGGATCGACGCCGCGCGGACCCGCATCCGGGAGATCGTCGGCCGATGAGTCTGACTCGGGGGCGTCGTCTCGGCGTCGACGTGGGGAGCGTGCGGATCGGGGTGGCCGTGAGCGATCCCGACGGCATCCTCGCGACACCTGTGGAGACGGTCGCGGGAGCCGACGTCGACGCCGCGGTGGCGCGACTACGCGCACTGGTCGAGGAGTACGACGCCGTCGAGGTGATCGTCGGGCTGCCCAAGACGCTGCGCAATACGGACGGTCCGGCAGCCGATAAGGCACGCGCCTTCGGGACCCGACTCGCCGAAGGACTTGAAGGGATGTCAGTAGTGTTTTCTGACGAGCGACTCACCACCGTAGCTGCGCAGCAGGCGCTACACGCCAGTGGACGCAGCGTGAAGGCGTCGCGCGGGGTGATTGATCAGGCGGCTGCGGTCGCTATTCTTCAGGGGTGGCTGGATTCGCGACGATGAGTGGTTCAACGCTGTCCACGGACCATCTCGCCATGCGAGTTGTCAGATATGAGGGAGGAGACGTTCGGTGACCGACGAACCGCATCGGAATCGTCATCGTGAACTCTCTGATCATCCTACCGAAGGACTGGATCTCGAGCGACTCCGGTACTTCACACAACCGGCCGACGGCAAGCCGCACAACCGGCATCGGCGTCGACGCACCGGCACCACGGGACAGATACCGGTAGTCCGCACCGACACTCCCAGGCCCCAACGTCCGCGCACCGACGGCGCGCAGTCGCCACAGCCGGCGCGAGACGTTCCGCAGGGTCGTGTCGCGCGCCCGGCGCAGGGTGCGCCAGAGGCTCCCGCTACCCGGCCCCAGCCGACCGATCGGCCCGTTCGCCGACCGGAACCGTCTGCGGACGGCGAGTCGGTGGATACCTTCCACATGGCCACACCGCGTCGCGCCCGCCCGCAACGCATCTCGCCGACGCCGCCCGTCGACCATCAACTCGATACAACCCGGGTCGACCCGGCGCCGGTTGAGACGACGCCGGCCGACGCCCCGGTGACGTCGCGGACGACAGTCTCACCAGAGGCTCACGGGGCCCACGACTACCAGGGGGCCCATGACTACCAGGATGCGCACGACTACCAGAGCGCCCCTGTCGCACTCGAGTCGATCGAGCCCGACGAGTCGTACGACTCGATCGACCACGACCAACCGATCTCGCCGACGCGCAGGGGGAGGGGCCGCACACGCACTCCCGAATCGCGACGCAGACGACGCAAGCGACGAACCGTGCTCGCAGCGGTCATCGCCATCATGCTGATCGCGGTTGTCGGTGTCGGCTACTACGGGTTGCGTGCGGCGGGCTTGCTGGACTCGCGCAAGGACTACACGAACGCTGCGGGCACCGGCGACGTGATCGTCGACATTCCGCAGAACTCGACGTTGAAGGATTTCGGGCGAATCCTCGCAGACGACAACGTCGTCGGCAGTCAGCGTGCATTCATCAATGCCGCTGACGGACAGGCGATTTCGGGCGGCTACTACAAACTACGCACCGAGATCCCCGCGTCGACAGCCGTGCAGATGCTCACCGACGGGACCACGCACCGGGTCGGTCGAGTCGTGGTTCCGGAGGGTCTGCAGCTCGACACGAAAAAGGGCATAGACGGCAAGACGACGCCGGGCATCTTCCAGAAGATCTCCGACGCCACGTCCGTCACCGTCAACGGACAGAAGATCGGCGTGTCGGTCGACGACCTGCAGAAGGCGGCAGCAGACACCCCCGCGCAGCAACTCGGCGTACCCGACTGGGCGGTCGCCGACGTCGAGAAGCTCAATGGCGATCACCGCCGGATCGAGGGACTGATAGCTCCGGGTACCTGGGAGACGATCGACCCGCATATGTCGGCGACGCAGATCCTGCAGCAGTTGATCTCGCAGAGCGGGCAGCGTTTCGCGCAGTGGGGTTTGAATTCAGAGGGTTCCAACGACTCGGGTCTGACGCCGTATCAGACCTTGGTGTCGGCGTCCGTTGTCGAACGCGAGGTCACCAAGCCGGACGACTACGCCAAGGTCGCGCGGGTGATTCTCAATCGTCTCGACAAGGACCAGCGCCTCGAGATGGATTCGACCGCCAACTACACCGCGACGGTGACAAACATCGACCTCGACGGTGAAGCATACAAGTCCGACAATGCGTGGAACACCTATCAGATGAAGGGGCTCCCGGCTACGCCGATCGGTGCGGTCGGCGAGCGTGCGCTGGAGGCGACCGAACGTCCGGAGAGCGGCAACTGGCTGTACTTCGTCACCGTCGACCGCGAGGGTACGACGCTGTTCGCCGACACCTTCGACGAGCACAAACGCAACCGCGAGAAGGCGTGCGACAACAAGCTCCTGACCACCGGGTGTAGTTGAGTCGATGGATCTGACACCTCCGCCACGGCACGCTCCCGTCGGTGGCACCGCGGGCCGCCGTGCCGCGGTCCTCGGCTCGCCGGTCTCGCATTCGCGCTCACCCGACCTGCATCTCGCGGCGTACCGTGCCCTGGGATTGGATGACTGGACCTACGAGCGGATCGAGTGCGACGAGCGTCGGCTTTCCGAACTGGTGGGCGCGCTCTCGCCCGAATGGGTAGGCCTGTCGGTCACCATGCCCGGTAAGCGTGTCGCACTCGAGGTCGCAGACGAACGCACCGAGCGGGCAGTCCTCGTGGGTTCGGCAAACACCCTGGTGCGCACCGAAAACGGCTGGCGCGCCGACTGTACCGACATCGACGGCATGATCGGTGCCCTGCGGGAGGTCGACGTCGCGGTGGCCGGGCGTCCGCACGCCGTTCTCGTGGGGGCGGGTGGAACCGCGCTGCCGAGCGTGGCCGCGCTCGCGGAGGCCGGTTTCGCTGAATTGACGGTGGTCGCGCGCGACGAGGGACGCGCGTCCGACGTGGTCGACCTCGCGCGGCGACTCGATCTCGACGTGCGCTTCCTTCCGTTCCGTCCGTCGCGAGAACTCCTTCAGGCGAGCGCCGACGCCGGCGTCGTCGTTTCGACGGTCCCCGCCGCGGCGGTCGAGCCGATCATCGACTCGTTCACGCACACGCGCGCGCTCGTCGACGTGATCTACAACCCGTGGCCGACGCCGCTCGCGAACTCCGTGTCGGCCAGCGGAGGGCGCGTTGTCGGGGGTTTGGTGATGTTGCTCAACCAGGCGTACAGCCAGGTGGAGCAGTTCACGGGACGTGTCGCACCGCGTGAGGCGATGGCCGCCGCGCTCGACTGATCCCTCCACACTCACAGCCCGATCCACAGGTGCGCCGCGCCTATCGGCGGCGGCGCGTCGGATTGCGACTCGTCGTCGAGACTGTCGTGCATGGAACCCGTTGGCTGCCTGGTCGCGCTGTGGCTGGCCGCGCTCGCCGACATCGACCGTCGTACCTCGCGGTTGCCGACCGTTCTGCTGTGGCCCGGTTGCGTCGCAGTCGGGGTCTCGTCGTGCGTACGACCGTGCATTGCGCTCGCCGCGGTCGCTGCCGCGGGTCCGTACCTCGTTGGGTGGCTCACCGGTCTCTGCGGTGGTGGCGACGTCAAGTTGGCGTTCGCGCTCGGCGGCACGCTCGCCGACCCGGCGTCGGCATTGCTGATGGTGCTCTTCGCTCAGGTACTCGGGCTGCTGATGCGACGAGGGCGGCAGCGCTGGCCACACGGGCCGCCGATGATCGCCTCGGGCGCGATGCTGCTCGTCGCAGGCTCGGGATGAGAAGACGTGGGATGGCAAGACGTGGTTGGGGTGTCGCCGCCGTCACATGGAACAATTGATCCTTGTGTTGCGCTGGATAACCGCCGGAGAGTCTCATGGCCCGGCCCTTGTTGCCATTGTCGAAGGCATGGTCGCCGGGGTGGAGATCACCTCGACCGACATCGCCGAACAACTCGCACGCCGCAGGCTCGGCTACGGGCGTGGTGCGCGCATGAAGTTCGAGGCCGACAAGGTGAGCGTGCTCGGGGGTGTGCGACATGGGCTGACCCTCGGTGGGCCGGTCGCGATCGAGATCGCCAACAGCGAGTGGCCCAAGTGGGAGACCGTGATGGCGGCCGATCCCGTCGACCCCGCTGAACTCGAGGGCAGCGCGCGTAACGCCGCGCTGACCCGCCCCCGGCCAGGGCATGCCGATTACTCCGGCATGCTCAAGTACGGATTCGACGACGCTCGTCCGGTGCTCGAACGTGCGAGCGCCCGCGAAACCGCCGCGCGCGTCGCGGCGGGCACCGTCGCGCGCAACTTCCTACGTCAGGTGTTCGGGATCGAGGTGATCTCGCACGTGATCTCGATCGGAGGCAGCACTCCGTATGTCGGTCCGCCACCGACGATCTCCGACCTCGCCGCGATAGACGAGAGCCCGGTGCGTGCGTTCGACAAGGCTGCCGAGGAATCGATGATCGCCGAGATCGAGACCGCGAAGAAGGAAGGCGACACGCTCGGCGGCGTCGTCGAGATCGTCGCGACCGGTGTTCCGGTCGGGCTCGGTTCGCATGTCAGCGGCGAGACCCGACTCGATTCGCGCCTGGCGGGCGCGCTCATGGGTATCCAGGCGATCAAGGGCGTCGAGGTCGGCGACGGCTTCGAGACCGCACGTCGTCGTGGCAGCGCCGCGCACGACGAGATAGTTCCCGGACCCGACGGCGTACTCCGGTCCACCAACCGTGCGGGTGGCCTCGAGGGCGGCATGACGAACGGTGAGGACATCCGTGTCCGTGTCGCCATGAAGCCGATCTCGACGGTGCCGCGCGCACTCTCGACGATCGACATGGCGACCGGTGAGCAGGCGCAGGCCATCCATCAGCGTTCCGACGTCGTCGCCGTGCCCGCTGCGGGCGTCGTCGCCGAGTCGATGGTGGCACTCGTCGTCGCACAGGCTGCCCTGGAGAAATTCGGTGGCGATTCGGCGACCGAGACCTCCGACAATCTGGCCGGGTACCTCAAGCGCATCGCGCAGCGCGGAGCGCGGTCGTGAACACACCTGCGGCAGCGGGCGTGACATCGACGAGTAAACCGGCCGCTGTGCTCGTCGGGTTCATGGGTGCGGGGAAATCGACCGTCGGTAGGTTGCTCGCCGACAGGCTCGGGGTCGACTTCATCGATACCGATCACGAGATCGTCCGCCGAACCGGGCGGTCCATTCCCGACATCTTCGTCGCCGATGGTCCCGAGAAGTTCAGGGAACTCGAAGCGGAGGTCGTCGCCGACGTGCTCGCAACGCACAGCGGGATCGTCGCGCTCGGCGGTGGCGCTGTCACCACGGCGGACGTGCGCACGGCTCTTGATTCGCATCGTGTCTTCTACCTGCGCGTCAGTGCGGAGTCGGGATTCGCCCGGGTGCGCGAGTCCGATCGCCCGCTACTGGCCTCCGACGATCCGGCGGAGCGCTACCGATCGTTGCTCGCCGAACGCGAAGAAACCTATACGGCGGTCGCGCGCGTCGAAGTCGACGCGCATGGCGACCCCGATGTCGTCGCAGATCTGATCATTCTGGCGCTGGCCGACGAACTCACATCAGGGAGAACCTCATGACCGAGCCGATCTCCATCCGGGTCAACGGGGCGTCGCCGTACGACGTCGTCATCGGGCGCGGGCTGCTCGACGAGGTCGCGCAGGCCGCCGTCGGCGCCGACAGGATCGCCGTGCTGTACCAGCCGACGCTCGCGCAGACGGCAGAGCAGGTACGAGAGTTCTTGGCGGACAAGGGATTCGACGCGCATCGCGTGGAGATTCCTGATGCGGAGGCCGGTAAGGATCTGTCGGTTGCCGCATTCTGCTGGGATGTCTTCGGGCGTATCGGACTCAAGCGCAACGACAAGGTCATCGCGCTCGGCGGGGGAGCGGCAACCGATCTCGCCGGGTTCGTCGCGGCCACCTGGATGCGCGGGATCGGTGTCATCCACATTCCTACGACGCTGCTCGCCATGGTCGACGCCGCAGTCGGCGGCAAGACCGGCATCAACACCGACGCCGGCAAGAATCTCGTCGGCTCGTTCCACGAACCCGACGCCGTGCTCATCGACATCGCCACGTTGGAGACGGTGCCGCGCAACGAGATCATCGCGGGTCTGGCCGAGGTCATCAAGACCGGATTCATCGCCGATCCCACCATCCTCGACATCATCGAGGCTGATCCCGCCGCCGCCACGGACCCGACCGGTCCGGTGCTGCCGGAGCTGATCCGACGTTCGGTCCAGGTCAAGGCCGACGTCGTCTCCGCCGACCTCAAGGAATCGTCACTGCGCGAGATCTTGAATTACGGACACACGATGGGGCATGCGATCGAGCGTCGTGAACGCTACCGGTGGCGCCACGGTGCCGCCGTGGCCGTCGGATTGGTCTATGCGGCCGAATTGGCGCGGCTCGCAGGACGACTCGACGACGAGACGGCCGACCGGCATCGGAGCATCCTCGAACTTGTCGGCTTGCCGACCACCTATGACGCCGACGCGTTTCCCGATCTGTTGGAGGGGATGTCGGGCGACAAGAAGAACCGTTCGGGCGTTCTGCGGTTCGTCGTACTCGACGGACTGGCCAAGCCGGGCAGGCTCGAGGGCCCCGATCCCGGCCTGCTTGTCGCGGCCTATTCGGCTATCGCCTCCGAGCGTCCGACCGCAGGCACCACGCTGCTCTGATCAGGCCGGTACCGCTCTGATCAGGCGGGGTCGGCGCCCGATTTCGCGACCGTGCGGTCGTCGGTGCGTTCGATGACGGCTGTGTCGCCGTCGCGGGAGTCGTCGACCCGGTTGGATTCGTCGTCGAGACGTCGCTGTTCCTTGCGTTGGTCGCGGCGGGTGAGCCAGCGGCCCAGGGACGCCCCGATGAACGCAGGGAAGAAGATGAGAAGCGCGATGAACGAGCCACCTGCGATGATCTCGATGAAGAAGCTCGATTCGCTGATGCCCTGAACACCGATGGTGCCGAGGATCCAGCAGATCAGGCACGACACGAGGCCAGCGAAGACGCCTGCCTTGAGCCAGCGGATCGTGAGGTCGTCGTAGTCGTCGGGATCCGGATGCGCCCGGGCGTCGCGGATGCCGTCGAACCCACCCCAGACCAGCGCGATGAAGACAACGGCTGCGACCGCGATGGTCCTCCATGCCGTCGAGTGCAGTGGCGACTGCACCACGGCGATGCCGAGCAAGACACGAGCGACGACGTGGACCGCGGTCATGACGACACCGCGCAGCAACCAGGACACCATGGCCGACAGCATACTCATGGGTGACGTGATCTCGAACACGCGGGAGTGGGGTGGCGTCACTCGCCACCCCACTCCCGCGTCGGGGTTCAGTGCGATGTCAGGCTGCGAGCGCTGTGGCGCTGCGGGTCGTCACCGTCACCGGTGCGAATCCGAGGTCCTCGGTCGCGACATCCTTGGTCTCCCGCGCGGTGAGGGCCGCCGCGGCCGCGATCAGGCAGATCGTCGCGGTGAAGATGCTGATCACCACCCAGCCGTCGTCTCCGACGCCTCCCAGCGCGGTCACGATCGACGGTGCGAAGCCCGCCATGAGGAATCCGAGCTGGGTACCGATCGCGAGGCCGGAGAACCGGACCCGGGTGGAGAACATCTCGCCGTAGAACGCGGGCCACACGGCGTTGGCCGCTGCATAGCCGAACGAGAAGGTGAGCACGGCGAGCACGAAGGTCAGCAGGTGATTGCTCTGACTCATGGAGAGCATGTAGAAGGGCATCAGGACGGCCGAGGCGAGTGCGCCATAGATGAAGACGGGCTTGCGTCCGATGCGGTCGGCAAGTGCGCCGAACAGCGGCTGGGTGATCAGCGCGCCGATATTGGCGACGACCACGAGCCAGAGGGTGAGTCCGGCGTCGAGCCCGACATGCTTGCCGTAGGCGAGAGCGAGATTGGCGAAGACCGTCGAGACCGCGGCGATGAAGGCGCACAACACAACCCGTGTGACATCGCGCCAATGGTCACGCATCAGGGGCACCAAAGGCAGGCGTGCGATCTCGCCGGATTCGCGAGCCTCGGTGAATTGCGGGGTCTCGTGCAGTCGACGTCGGATGAAGAATGCGACGAGAACGACGACGGCCGACAGCCAGAACGGAATGCGCCAGCCCCACGAATACTTCGCGTCGTCGGGAAGTGCCATGAAGGGGATCAGGACGAGCGAGGCCAGGATGAGTCCGCCCTGGGTTCCCGTCAGCGTCCACGAGGTGAAGAACGCACGGCGGTGGTCGGGTGCGTGCTCGAGTGCGAGCGAACTGGCGCCTGCCTGTTCACCGGCGGCTGAGAATCCTTGGAGGAGACGGCAGATCACGAGCAGTACGGGAGCCAGCCAGCCGATCTGATCGAAGGTCGGCAGGCAACCGATGACGAACGTCGACAGCCCCATCAGCACGAGCGTGAACATCAGTACCCGCTGGCGACCGATGCGATCACCGAAGTGGCCGAGGATCAACGCTCCGATCGGGCGTGCGATGTAGGCGACACCGAACGTGGCAAATGACATCACCAGTGCCGCGTTGTCGTCGGATGGGAAGAAGACGTGCGGGAAGATCAGTGCTGCCGCGGAGCCGAATAGGAAGAAGTCGTAGTACTCGACGGCACTGCCCATGAACCCCGCGAGTGCGGCGTGTCGTGGTGTGCGTTTCCCGACGGCTCCGGTGCCGTCGGATTCGGTTGTGGTCATTGGGTGCTCCTCTGGTGCGATTGTGCCTGGTGGCAGGCGGTTCAGGACGCGTTTGCGACGAGTTGGCGGAAGTGGCGGGTCATCCGATCGGCATCCGGGTGCAGCCCGGTGATCAGCGCGAATGCGTCGACGGCCTGGTAGACGGCCATGTGGCCTCCGTCGAGGGTCGGTGCGCCCGCTGCGCGCGCGGCCTGCAGCAGCGCGGTGTCGAGGGGGCGATAGACGATGTCGGCCACCCAGAGGTCAGGCCGGAGCAGTGAGGCGTCGAACGCGATGCCGGGATGTTCGGCCATGCCGGTTGGTGTCGCGTGGACGACGCCGGAACTCTCCGGAAGCAGTGCGGGGAGCTTGTCGAACGCCGCGGCGTCGACACGTGGCAGTGGGTGGCGGGTGGCCAGGTCGTGTGCGAGGGCTCCGGCGCGGTCGACGTCGAGGTCGACGACGGTGAGATGGGCGGCACCGAGCCGCAACAGCGCATCCGCGACCGCCGTTCCCGCGCCGCCCGCGCCGACCAGCACGACGTCGGCGAGGTCGGCGTCGGGCAGCCCCTCGGTGAAGCCGTGTGCGAATCCCGTTGTGTCGGTGTTGTATCCGACGTCGCCGTCGTCGGTGAACAGAACCGTGTTCACCGCGCCGAGCGTGGCCGCGACGGGATCGACATGGTCGAGGTGCGCCATGACCAACTGCTTGCACGGGTGGGTGGCGTTGACGGCGTCGAATCCGAGCGCGCGCGCCCAGGACAGCACCTCGCCGATGCGGTCGGGGGAGATGCCCGCCGCGGTGAGGTCGATCGGGCGGTAGCTGTAGTCGAGGCCGAACGCGCGGCCCTCGGCCATGTGCATCGCCGGGGTCAACGACGGCCCGACGCCGGTGCCGATGAGTCCGACCAGATAGCTGGTCTCGGAAGTGTTCATGAGCTGTCTCCGTAATGTACGAACTAGTACGTTCGCAATCGAGTAGAGCACTGTGCTCCGCGTCTCGTCAACAGTTTCGTGTGATTGGAATCGCACAAGAAGACGCAGAGACTCCCGTTGGGGCCTCAGTCGCGGGGTGTGTTCAGGCGGTGGTGGTGAGCCACCCGACGACGACGTCGCCGATCATTCTGCGCAGGTGAGCGCGGTTCGACGTCTCGGTCAGATCGAGGTCGAAGAGGTAGCCGAAGGTGTAGCGATTGGCCACCTGGAACACGCAGTACGAGCTGATCACCAGGTGGACGTCGAGCGCGCTGACGTCGGTTCGGAACAAGCCGGCCGTCCGACCGTCGGCGAGGATGTCGTCGAGGAGCGACGTCGCGGGGGCGCTCAACTGGGGGAGGTCGGTGAGTCGTCGGATGAAGTCACCGCGATGGATGTTCTCGATCGAGACCAGACGGATGAAGTCGTCGTTGTCGATGTGGTGGTCGAAGGTGACCTCGGCGAGTCGTCGGATCGCCTCGATCGGATCGGCGTGGTCGACGCGCAGCTTCTGTTCCGCCTGACGGATTCCGCGGTACGCCCGGTCCAGAACTGCCAGGTAGAGGCCCTCTTTACCGCCGAAGTAGTAGTAGATCATGCGCTTGGTGGTGCGCGTGCGTTCGGCGATCTCGTCGACTCTGGCGCCCGAATATCCCGATTCGGCGAAGACCTCGGTGGCAACGTCGAGCAGTTCTGCACGCGTGCGCTCGGGATCGCGCTGGAGTTCGGATTTCGGCTTGGCGGCCACGATGGGAGCTTACTTGCGAGGCATCTGGCCACGGCGAACCATTGCCACCACTATGTACTAATTGGTACATTGATGTGATGAAGACCTCGATCGCTACCGTCTCGGTGTCTGGCTCACTCGTCGAGAAACTGCACGCGTGCGCCGCAGCGGGCTTCGCCGGTGTGGAGATCTTCGAGCCCGATCTCATCGCCGCCGATCAGTCCCCTGAGGAGATTCGAGCCCTCGCACAAAGGCTTGGTCTGGCGCTGTACCTGTATCAGCCGCTGCGCGACATCGAAGGTGTCAGCGAGGCGAGATTCGCCGACAACCTGCGACGCGCGGACGCGACATTCGCCACCGCTGCGCGACTGGGTATCGACACGGTCCTCGTCTGCAGCAATGTCGCCACCGCGACCATCGACGACGACGCGGTGTCCGCCGATCAGCTCCGACGCGTCGGTGACCTCGCCGCCGCACACGGCCTGCGCATCGCCTTCGAGGCCCTCGCCTGGGGACGGTTCGTCGACGACTACCGACGTTCGTGGCGGATCGTCGAACTCGCCGACCATCCGGCAGTGGGTCTGTGCCTCGACAGTTTTCACGTGCTTTCCCGTGGGCACGACCCGTCGGAGATCCGAGCGATCCCGGGGGAGAAGATCTTCTTTCTCCAGCTCGCCGACGCCCCGGCGCTCTCCATGGACGTCTTGTCGTGGAGCAGGCACCATCGCTTGTTCCCTGGCGAGGGCGCATTCGATCTGGAGGGCTTCGTCGGTCATGTTCTGGCTGCCGGCTACACCGGCCCGTTGTCGTTGGAGGTGTTCAACGACACATTCCGGCAGACCGACCCGGTGCCGACGGCGGTACACGCGCATCGGTCACTGCTGTGGTTGCAGGACCGGCTCGACCTGATCGACATCCCCGACCCCAAGTCCCCGACAGGATTCGACTTTGTCGAGATCAAGGCCGAGGACACCCGTGAGGTCGAGGCCATGCTGCACCAGTTGGGCTTCGTCGGGCGCGGCCGACATCGGAGCAAACCGGTCACGTTGTGGACAGCAGGTCAGCCGCGAGTGGTTCTCAACGAGCAACAGGCGCGTGACGAGTCGCCGCACATCGCGGCCATCGGACTCCAGGTATCCGACCCGGACGCGGTGAGCAGGCGCTCCGCGATCCTCGGTGCACCCGCCGTCAACCGCCGCACACACGCGTCGGAGCACGCGTTCGGCACGACAATCGTGCCCGGCGGCACCGAGGTCTTCTGGACGGGAGCCACGCCCGACCAACCCGCTTGGGTCGACGAGTTCGACGACGGGCTGCCGACGACGCCCACGGCGATTCGCGCGATCGACCACGTCAATCTCACCCAGCAGTGGGAGACCGCCGACGACGCACGGCTATTCCTGATGAGCGTGTTCGGTCTCGACGCCGACGACCCGGTCGAAGTGCCGGGGCCACGCGGGCTGATCCGCAGCGAGGTGCTGCGTTCTGTCGACGGTGGCGTGCGGATTCCACTCAACGTCGCCCCGCACGTCCTCGACTCCGAGGCCATCGCGCAGCACGTCGCATTCGCGTGCGACGACGTGCTCGGACTCGCGCGTCGCGCGCACGAGGCAGGCCTGCAGTTCCTGCGCGTCCCGGACAACTACTACGACTACGTTCGTGGACGCTTCGGCATCGACGAGGAACTGCTCGCGCAGCTGCGTGAGCTGGGCGTGCTCTACGACCGCAGCTCCGATCCGGCGGGCGGGTACCTGCTGCACTTCTACACCCGCACGGTCGGCCGGGTCTTCTTCGAGTTCGTCCAGCGGTTCGACGGCTACGACGGGTACGCCATCGACAACGCACCCGTGCGACTCGCCGCGCAGCAGTAGCTCAGCAGCCCTCCGAGTAGCGTGAGTGGCATGCTCACAGCTCCGTTTCCCGATGAATTCGCGCGTCGTCGCGAGCGGTTTCGTGCACTGATCTCGACCGGCCCGGCGCCCGTCGACGCCTTCGTGGTCTCCGACCTCACCAACATTCGTTACCTGAGCGGGTTCACGGGCTCGAACGCCGCGCTGTCGATCTCCGCCGCGGGAAGCGACGGCGACCGGATCTGCACGGACGGGCGCTACCTGACGCAGGTCGCCGAACAGTCGGGCGACCTCGTCGCTATCATCGCGCGCAATTGCACCGATGAGCTCATCGGCGCCGCGATCGCCGCGGGTGCCTCGCGGGTCGGCTTCGAGTCGGATGTACTCACGGTTGCCGCACATGCCAATCTGACGGGCGGTCTCGGGCAGGGGAGTGAACTCGTCGGACGGACCGGACTCGTTGCCGAGTTGCGTGAGGTCAAAGACGACGCAGAGGTCGAACTGCTGCGGCGTGCGTGTGCCATCGGCGACGTCGCACTCGCCGAGATCATCTCCGACGGTGTGATCCGTGCCGGGGCCACCGAACGCGAGGTGGCACGTGCGCTCGAGAACGCGATGTTCCGCCACGGTGCCGACGAGATCTCCTTCGAGACCATCGTCGCGGCGGGTGCCAACTCGGCGATCCCGCACCACCGCCCGACGTCGACGGTCCTCGCAGACGGTGACTTCGTGAAGATCGACTTCGGGGCCGTCGCGGGCGGCTATCACTCGGACATGACCCGCACCTATGTGCTCGCGCGCGCAGCGGACTGGCAGCGCGAGATCTACGACCTGGTGTTGACGGCACAGACTGCGGGCCGTGAGGCGCTGAAAGCGGGCGCCGACCTCAGGTCGATCGACGCCGCGGCGCGGTCGATCATCGCCGACGCCGGCTACGGGGACCAGTACGTGCACGGCCTCGGCCACGGCGTCGGACTCGAGATCCACGAAGCGCCGGGCATCGGAAAACTGGCGACGGGTACACTACCTTCCGGCGCAGCGGTGACTGTGGAGCCCGGTGTCTACCTCCCCGGAAGAGGTGGCGTCCGGATCGAGGACACGCTCATCGTGACAGATGGCGAGCCCGACCTGCTGACCACCACCGACAAGACCTTCACCGTCATCTGACGGCCCGCGCACGCCGATGCGCAGGAGATGCACACATACCGACGTAGAAGATTGAGGAACTGATTCATGGCGACCACCGCCGATTTCAAGAATGGTCTCGTACTCCGCATGGACGATCAGCTTTGGCAGATCCTGGAGTTCCAGCACGTCAAGCCCGGCAAGGGACCCGCGTTCGTGCGTACCAAGATCAAGAACGTGCTCAGCGGTAAGACGGTCGACAAGACCTTCAACGCAGGCGTGAAGGTCGAGACCGCGACCGTCGATCGTCGCGACATGCAGTTCCTGTACAACGACGGCACCGACTACGTCTTCATGGACGCACAGGACTACGAGCAGTACCCGATCGCGCCGGAGACCGTCGGCGACGGCGCACGCTTCCTGCTCGAGAACATGACCGTCCAGGTCTCCCTCAACGAGGGTCAGCCGCTGTTCGTCGAGCTCCCGGTCACGGTCGAGCTCGTCGTCACGCACACCGACCCGGGTCTGCAGGGTGATCGGTCGACCGGCGGCACCAAGCCCGCAACGGTCGAGACCGGCACCGAGATCCAGGTGCCGCTGTTCATCAACACCGGCGACAAGCTGAAGGTCGACTCGCGCGACGGCAGCTACCTCGGCCGCGTCAACAGCTGACCGCCCGGCTCCGTCAGCGAAGGTAGATCAGTGAAGCAACCCGGAACCCGGCACAAGGCCCGCCGCCGCGCGGTGGACCTGTTGTTCGAGGCTGAAGCCAAGCAGGTCAGCCCCGCGCAGCTCGTCGCGGAACGGCGCGAATTCGTGCGCGACGACGAGAGCGTCGGCGAGATCCACGACTACACCGCGACGGTCATCGAGGGGCTCGCCGACGACCAGGCACAGATCGATTCCGTCGTGGCGTCGCATCTGAAGGGCTGGACGCTCGAGCGGCTTCCCGCCGTCGACCGTGCGATTCTCCGTCTCGCGACGTGGGAGCTGTTCAACTCGACCGACGTCGATCCGATCGTGATCGTCGACGAGGCCGTCGAATTGGCCAAGGAACTGTCCACCGACGACTCACCCGCGTTCGTCAACGGTGTGTTGGCAAAGATCGCCGAGCTCGCCCCGCAGGTACGGGCGGCGCAGGCGGCCGGGTCCGACGGGCAGGGCTAGAACAGCCCTATGCCTACCGGCGTGTAAAGTATTCGGCGACAGACATCCTTTAACGATCCGTCCCGTGAGGCGGAGAAGGAGGTCCATACATGGGCGAACGTGTTCTGCTCGACGCCGCGGATGTGTCCCGCACCATCGCGCGCGTCGCGCACCAGGTCATCGAGAAGACGGCTCTGGGCTCACCCGATGCACCCCGCGTGGTAATCATCGGAATCCCGACGCGTGGAACAACTCTCGCCGATCGGCTGGCCGCGAGGATCAAAGAGTTCTCCGGCGTCGACGTTCCCGTCGGATACCTCGACATCACGCTCTATCGTGATGATCTCCGTGCCAAGCCGCACCGCCCCCTCGAACGCACGATGGTGCCCGCCGGTGGCGTCGACAACGCCGTCGTCGTCCTCGTCGACGACGTGCTCTACTCGGGCCGAACCGTCCGCGCGGCACTCGACGCGCTCCGCGACCTCGGCCGTCCGGCGGCAGTCCAGCTCGCTGTCCTCGTCGACCGTGGGCACCGCGAACTACCGCTACGCGCCGACTACGTCGGAAAGAACATCCCCACCTCGCGCGACGAGACCGTGTCGGTACACCTGACCGAGCACGACGGCGTCGACGAGGTCGTGCTCGGCTCGAAGGGGTCGAGCGACGAGCAGGCGGATCAGTGATGCGCCACCTACTCTCGACTGCCGACCTGACCCGCGACGACGCCACCGATCTTCTCGACGAGGCCGAGCGCTTTGAACAGGCGCTGACCGGCCGCGAGATCCGCAAACTCCCGACGCTGCGCGGACGCACCGTCATGACCGTGTTCTACGAGAACTCCACCCGCACAAGGGTTTCTTTCGAGGTCGCGGGCAAGTGGATGAGCGCCGACGTCATCAACGTGAGCGCGTCGAGCTCGTCGGTCAACAAGGGCGAATCGCTGCGCGACACCGCGAAGACGCTGCGGGCTGCGGGAGCCGATGCGCTCATCGTGCGGCATCCCGCGTCGGGCGCGGCACATCAGATCGCCGCCTGGACCTCCGGCGGATTCGGCCCGGACGGCCCGGATGCGGAGGGCACCGGACCCGCGGTGATCAACGCGGGTGACGGCACCCATGAGCATCCGACGCGGGCGCTGCTCGACGCCCTCACGCTTCGTCAGCGACTCGGCAGTATCGAGGGACGTCGGATTGCGATCGTCGGCGATGTGCTGCACTCGCGCGTCGCGCGGTCGAATGCGCATCTACTTTCCACCCTCGGCGCCGACGTCGTGTTGGTCGCGCCGCCGACGCTGCTTCCGGTGGGCGTCGACGAGTGGCCGGTCGAGACGTCGGGCAACCTCGACGCCGAACTACCGGGCGCCGACGCCGTGATGATGCTGCGGGTGCAGGCGGAGCGCATGAACGGTGGCTTCTTCCCGTCCGCACGCGAATACTCGGTGCGCTACGGGCTCAACGAGCGTCGGATGGGGTTGCTGTCCGACGACGCCGTCGTGCTGCATCCGGGTCCGATGCTGCGCGGCATGGAGATCGGCTACTCGGTGGCCGACTCGCCGCGCGCGACCATTCTCGAACAGGTGCGCAACGGCGTGCATGTCCGCATGGCGGTGCTCTTCCGGCTGCTCGCGGGCACAGAATCAGGAGGTGCGCTGTGACCGGCCCCAGCTCGGCAGCAGGATCGGTTGCCACGGGATCGGTGCTGATCCGCTCGGTCCGCCCGTACGGCGAGGGCGACCCGGTCGACGTACTGGTCACCGACGGCGAGATCGCGGAGATCGGAACGTCGATCGACGCCCCGGACGACATCGAGGTCGTCGACGGTGCCGGCGCGATCGTGCTTCCCGGCTTCGTCGACATGCACACGCATCTGCGCGAACCCGGCCGCGAAGACACCGAGACGATCCGAAGTGGTTCTGCCGCAGCGGCTCTCGGCGGATACACGGCCGTGTTCGCGATGGCCAACACCGCACCCGTCGCCGATAACTCGACGGTGACCGACAACGTCTGGCGTTCCGGACGCGAAGTCGGACTCGTCGACGTCTACCCGGTCGGGGCTGTCACCGTCGGACTCGAGGGCAAGCAACTCGCCGAGATGGGCATGATGGCGTCGGGGGCCGCGGGCGTCCGGATGTTCAGTGACGACGGAAAATGCGTCTCCGACCCGCTGCTCATGCGTAGGGCACTCGAATACGCCAAGGGGCTCGGCGTGCTCATCGCGCAGCACGCAGAAGAGCCGCGTCTGACGGTCGGGGCCGTCGCGCATGAGGGTCCTACAGCGGCACGGCTCGGACTCGCGGGCTGGCCCCGCGCGGCCGAGGAGTCGATCGTCGTCCGCGACGCACTGCTGGCTCGCGACGCCGGGGCGCGGGTGCATATCTGCCACGCGTCGACCGAGGGCACCGTCGCACTGCTGCGCTGGGCAAAGGAGCAGGGAATCGCCGTGACCGCAGAGGTCACCCCGCATCACCTGCTGCTCGACGACTCGCGGCTGCAGACCTACGACGCCATCAACAAGGTGAATCCGCCGCTGCGTGAGGAGCGCGACAAGGTGGCGCTGCGTCAGGCGCTGGCCGACGGGATCGTCGACTGCGTGGCGACCGATCACGCGCCGCACGCCGCGCAGGAGAAGTGCTGCGAGTTCGCGCAGGCCAAGCCCGGAATGCTCGGCTTACAGACCGCGCTCCCGATCATCGTCGAGACCATGGTCGCTCCGGGTCTGCTCGACTGGCGTGGCGTCGCCCGCGTCATGAGCGAACGCCCCGCGCAGATCGTCGGGCTCACCGATCAGGGCCGCCCGATCGCCGTCGGAGAACCCGCGAATCTGACGCTGGTCGATCCGGAGACGTCGTGGGTGGTGCACGGGCGCGAGCTCGCGAGCCTTTCCGACAACACCCCCTACGAGTCGATGTCGATGCCCGCGACCGTGGTGGCGACGCTGCTGCGCGGCGTGGTCACGGCACGCGACGGCGAGGTGACACGGTGAGTGCGTCGGAGATCATCATCGTGATCGTCGTCGTGCTGGTGTGGCTCGGACTCATCTCGCTGGTCCTGCGCGGATGGCGTAACCGGGGTCGTCGCCAGGCGGAGTTGATCGGCGAGATGCCCGTTGCCCCAACCGAACTCGGCGAGCCGCAGCTCGGCCCCGACTCCGGTGTGTACGTCGGCTCGACGCTCGCGCCGAGTTGGCAGAACCGAGTGGCAGTCGGCGACGTCGGCGATCGCGCCACCGCGACCATCTCGGCCTACCCCGACGGTGTGCTGCTCGAACGGCGTGGGGCCAGCGACATCTGGATTCCGCGCTCGTCGATCACCGCCGTCCGTACCGAGCGAGGGCTCGCGGGCAAGGTCATGACGGCCGACGGACTGCTGGTGATCCGCTGGGTGCTGCCCACCGGAACCGAGATCGATTCAGGAATGCGCGCGGACGACAAGACCGTCTACCCGGGATGGGTGGCCGCATTCGACACACAGCCCGATACAGAACAGAGGAAAGACCAATGACCGCAGCGGTTCTGGTGCTCGAAAACGGCCAGGTGTTCCGCGGCCGGGAATACGGCGCCGTCGGCGAGACGCTCGGCGAAGCGGTGTTCTGCACCGCGATGACCGGCTACCAGGAGACACTGACCGACCCCAGCTACCACCGACAGATCGTCGTCGCCACCGCTCCGCAGATCGGTAACACCGGTTGGAACAACGAGGACGGCGAATCGACCGGCAGTGCGGGCAGCGAGGGCGAGGTCGGCGACTCGGGCAAGATCTGGGTCGCCGGGTACGCGGTGCGCAATCCCACACGGCGCGTGTCGAATTGGCGCGCGACAACGTCCCTGGAGGACGAACTCGAGCGCCAGGGCATCGTCGGCATCTCGGGTATCGACACGCGGACCGTCGTGCGCGTGCTGCGCGACCACGGATCGATGCGAGCCGGGGTCTTCTCCGGTGGTGCGCTCGCCGACGACGACGAACTCATCGCCCGGGTGCGCAGCCAGCCGTCGATGAAGGGCGCGAACCTCGCGGGTGAGGTCAGCACCGACACCGGTTACCTCGTCGAACCGGCTTCCGACCCACGATTCACCGTCGCCGCAATCGATCTCGGCATCAAGACCAACACCCCGCGCATGTTCGCCGAGCGCGGCGTCGCCGTGCACGTGCTGCCCGCGGACGCCGGCTTCGACGCGATCGCCGAGTTGAAGCCCGACGGCGTGTTCCTGTCGAACGGTCCGGGCGACCCGGCGACCGCCGACGATGCCGTCGAGTTGACCCGGCGGGTCCTCGGCGCCGATCTGCCGCTGTTCGGCATCTGCTTCGGTAACCAGATCCTCGGCCGCGCGTTTGGCCGGAACACCTACAAGATGAAGTTCGGTCACCGCGGCATCAACATCCCGGTGATCGACGCGGCGACCGGCAAGGTGTCGATCACCGCACAGAATCACGGCTTCGCGCTCGAGGGCGAAGCGGGCGAAGAATTCGACACCGACTTCGGCCGTGCCCGCGTCAGCCACGTGTGCGCCAATGACGGAACCGTCGAGGGCGTCGAATTGCTCTCCGGCCGAGCGTTTTCGGTCCAATACCACCCAGAAGCGGCGGCCGGCCCACACGACGCCGCCTATCTGTTCGACAGATTCGTCTCCCTGCTGGAGGCAGATCGCGCACACGGAACGAGGTCCTAATGCCGCGCCGCGACGACATCAATCACGTCCTGGTGATCGGCTCCGGCCCGATCGTCATCGGACAGGCCTGCGAGTTCGACTACTCGGGCACCCAGGCATGCCGCGTGCTCAAGGCCGAGGGTCTGCGCGTGAGCCTGGTCAACTCGAACCCGGCGACGATCATGACCGATCCGGAGTTCGCCGACGCCACCTACATCGAGCCGATCACGGCCGAGTATGTCGAGAAGGTCATCGAGGCCGAGCGTGACTCCGGTCATCCGATTGACGCGGTGCTCGCCACCCTCGGCGGGCAGACCGCGCTGAACACCGCTGTGGCCCTGCATGATCGGGGGTCTCTCGAGAAGTACGACATCGAACTCATCGGTGCCGACTTCGACGCCATCCAGCGTGGCGAGGACAGGCAGATGTTCAAGGACATCGTCGCCAAGGTCGGGGGCGAGAGCGCGCGGTCGCGCGTCTGCCACACCATGGAAGAAGTGCGCGAGACCGTCGCCGACCTCGGGTATCCCGTGGTCGTGCGCCCGTCGTTCACGATGGGTGGCCTCGGTTCGGGTATGGCCTACAACGAAGACGACCTCGACCGCATCGCAGGTGGAGGCCTCGCGGCGTCGCCGACCGCCAACGTGCTCATCGAGGAGTCGATCCTCGGGTGGAAGGAATACGAGCTCGAGCTGATGCGCGACAACCGCGACAACGTGGTCGTCGTGTGTTCGATCGAGAACGTCGACCCGGTCGGAGTGCACACCGGCGATTCGATCACCGTCGCACCGGCGATGACCCTGACCGACCGTGAATACCAGAAGATGCGCGATCTCTCGATCGACATTCTGCGTGAGGTCGGCGTCGACACCGGCGGCTGCAACATCCAGTTCGCGCAGGACCCGCGCGACGGACGGCTCATCGTCATCGAGATGAATCCTCGGGTGTCCCGCTCGTCGGCATTGGCTTCCAAGGCAACGGGTTTCCCGATCGCGAAGATCGCCGCGAAGCTCGCCATCGGCTACAGCCTCGACGAGATCACCAACGACATCACGAAAGAGACCCCGGCCTGCTTCGAGCCGACGCTCGACTACGTCGTGGTCAAGGCGCCGCGCTTCGCGTTCGAGAAGTTCCCCGGCGCCGACGACACGCTGACCACCACGATGAAGTCGGTGGGCGAGGCGATGAGCCTCGGCCGCAGCTTCGCCGAGGCATTCGGCAAGGTGATGCGTTCGCTCGAGACCAAGGCGGCCGGATTCTGGACCGAGCCGAACCGGCCCGATCCGGCGACCGTCGACCTCGACGCCCTGCTGGAGGAGATCGCGACCCCCAAGGACGGTCGCATCTACAAGGTGATGCTCGCGTTCGACGCCGGAGCCACGATCGAGCAGGTCTACGACGCCACTGCCATCGACCCGTGGTTCCTCGCCGAGATCGCGGGGATCGGAGCGCTCGGCGCGCAGATCCGCGACGCCGACGAGCTCACCGAGGATCTGCTCCGCGATGCGAAGTCGAATGGCTTCTCCGATCGTCAGATCGCCGCTCTGCGTGACGATGTCGCCGACGAGAATGCCGTTCGCGCCCGTCGCCACGAGCTCGGCGTCCGGCCCGTCTACAAGACCGTCGACACCTGTGCCGCCGAGTTCGAGGCGAAGACGCCCTACCACTACTCGACCTACGAGCTCGATCCCGCGGCGACCAGCGAGATCGCTCCGCAGACCGAGCGGCCCAAGGTGCTGATCCTCGGTTCGGGCCCCAACCGCATCGGCCAGGGCATCGAGTTCGACTACTCGTGTGTGCACGCGGCGCTGACCCTGTCGGAGGCCGGCTACGAGACGGTCATGGTCAACTGCAATCCGGAGACGGTCTCGACCGACTACGACACCGCCGACCGCCTCTACTTCGAGCCGCTGACCTTCGAGGATGTGCTCGAGGTGTACCACGCGGAGTCGCAGTCGGGCACCGTCGCGGGAGTGATCGTCCAGCTCGGTGGGCAGACACCGCTCGGACTCGCCGACCGTCTCGAGGCGGCCGGGGTACCGATCGTCGGAACCAGCCCTGCGGCAATCGATCTCGCGGAGGATCGCGGTGAGTTCGGCAAGGTGCTCACCGCAGCCGGACTGCCCGCGCCAGCGTTCGGCACGGCCACCTCGTTCGAGGAGGCACGCGATACCGCCGCCCGGATCGGCTATCCGGTGCTGGTGCGCCCGTCCTACGTGCTCGGCGGTCGCGGCATGGAGATCGTGTACGACGAGGCATCGCTCGCCGACTACATCTCGCGCGCAACAGAATTGACGCCCGACCATCCGGTGCTCGTCGACCGCTTCCTCGAAGACGCGGTCGAGATCGACGTCGACGCCCTGTGCGACGGCACCGAGGTGTACATCGGTGGCGTCATGGAGCACATCGAAGAGGCCGGCATCCACTCCGGCGATTCGGCGTGCGCACTGCCGCCGATCACGCTCGGCCGATCGGATCTCGAGATGGTCCGACGCTCCACCGAGGCATTGGCCAAGGGCATCGGCGTGCGTGGACTCATGAACGTGCAGTACGCGCTCAAGGACGACATCCTGTATGTCCTGGAAGCGAATCCGCGTGCAAGCCGCACCGTGCCGTTCGTGTCGAAGGCGACGTCCGTCCCGCTCGCAAAGGCGTGCGCGCGCGTCATGCTCGGCGAAACCATCGCCGAACTGCGTGAGCAGGAACTGCTGCCCGCCACGGGAGACGGCGGCACCGCGCCGATCGACGCTCCCATCGCGGTCAAGGAAGCAGTGTTGCCGTTCAACCGCTTCCGCCGCTTCGACGGCACGGGAGTCGACGCGCTGCTGAGCCCGGAGATGAAGTCGACGGGCGAGGTCATGGGAATCGACGCCGATTTCGGGCGGGCCTTTGCCAAGTCGCAGACCGCGGCACACGGCTCACTGCCCACGCAGGGCGCCGTCTTCGTGTCGGTGGCCAACAAGGACAAGCGCGCGCTGCTGTTCCCGGTCAAACACCTCGCCGACCTCGGGTTCACCATCCTGGCCACCGAGGGCACCGCAGAGGTTTTGCGACGCAACGGAATCGTCGCGACGACGGTGCCCAAGCACTTCGAGGCCAAGCCGGGGGAGCGCACGATCGTCGACGCGATTCTCGCCGGTGAGGTCGCGATGGTGATCAACACGCCCTACGGCCAGTCGGGGCCGCGCGTCGACGGCTACGAGATCCGCAGTGCCGCCGTCACCGCCGGAATCCCGTGCATCACCACCGTGCAGGGAGCCAGCGCCGCGGTGCAGGGCATCGAGGCCGCGATGCGAAAAGAGATAGGCGTCGAATCGCTGCAGCGTCGGCACGCGACGCTGGTCAACGAGGGGTGATGAGTGTGACACGTTCGGACACAACAGGTTTCGCGGTTCACTACCGATCTGCTGTTGCCGAACGTGGCAGGCTGTGCGCCGGGATCGATCCCCACGTCGAGTTACTCGAGCAGTGGGGGTTGCCCGTCGACACCACTGGGCTGCGGCAGTTCGCCGACGTCTGCGTCGACGCGCTCGGCCCGGTCGCAGCCGTGATCAAACCGCAGGTGGCGTTCTTCGAGGCGTTCGGCGCAGCGGGATTCGCGGTGTTGGAGTCTGTCATCGCGGGGTGCCGCGCGGCGGGTGCCGTCGTACTCGCCGATGCCAAACGCGGCGACATCGGCTCGACGATGCAGGCGTACGCCCACGCGTGGCTCGACGAACGGTCACCACTGTGCGCCGACGCCGTCACCGTCTCGCCGTATCTGGGATTCGGCTCACTGTCGCCTGCGATCGACACCGCGCGGCACGGGGGGCGCGGAGTCTTCGTGCTCGCACGCACATCCAACCCCGAGGGGGCAGGAGTGCAACTCGCCACGACGGGCGACCGGGCAGTCGGACAGACGATCGTCGACGACGCCGCTGAACAGAACGCTGACGGATCGGCGACGGTCGGGCTTGTCGTCGGAGCGACCCGTGCGCACGGGCTCGATCTGAGCGCACTGAACGGCCCCATCCTGGCTCCCGGTCTCGGGGCGCAGGGTGCGACGGCCGCCGACCTCCCCGAGGTCTTCTCCGGCGCCGACCCGGCCTGGGTGCTGCCCGCGAGTTCCCGCGGAGTGCTGCGCGTCGGTCCCGATGTCGCTGCGCTGCGGACGGCGTTCGCGCTTGCTCGCGACGAGGTAGAGGCCGCTCTGCGCTGATCGTCGGACGTTCCGAGGACTCCGACGACGAAACGCCCGCCCGACACTGTCTGTGCCGGACGGGCGCCTGCTTGTTCCTATCACCACAGGTCGTAGACGGCGTTCGCGTTGGGGAATCCGCTCGCGACCGAGGCATTGACGAAGTAGTGACCACCGGTGGTGCCGGTCATGTTGGTGTTCACAGCGCCGCGGACGTTCTCCAGCTCGTAGATCGCACGCGGGCCGAAGGCACCGACCTGGTAGTTGACGAACACCGTCTCCGACGGTGCGTTCGGTGCGCTCGCGGTGACGACCTCGCTGGCCCCCGGGGCCAGGGCGAACTGAGGTGCGTTGATCCACTGACCGGAGCCAGGCGTACCGCCCGCGTAGAACTCGGTGTGATTGGTGTGGTTGGTGATGGTCATGGCGACGGTCGGCTCTCCCGGGTGGTTCACCGGCAAGGTGCCCGCGTGTGCAGCGCCGACTCCGGCGGCAGCCAGCGTGCCGGCGATGCCGAGTCCTGCGACAACCGCCGCGGTGCGGATCGCGAAGGTCTTCCGGTGACGCGGCTTGGTCTGCTCGGTGCTTGCGGTGTTGGCGGTCTCGGTGCTTGCGGCGGCGGTGTTGGTCTCGGGGGTGGTGGTGTTGGCGTTCATGGTGTTTCTCCTTGCGACGGGGCCGCGTCCTTGGGGGGCGTGGTCGCTGTTTCTGACACCAATGACTTTGCCGCTCAGAAGCCCTTCGCAACCTCCGCCGACGGGCTGATCAGCAGGATGATCAGCGCATCCCCCGATCGGTGGATGTGGGCGTCAGCACAGGGGAGCGTCGAGGACGCGGCCGCGCGACACGCTCAAGCTGTGCATCAATTCGCGGAGTTTGTCGGTCGCAACTGCTGTCACAGCAGTACCAGGCGAGATTCGATGAGCATCGACGACGTCGAGGCGTCCGAGACACACGTGTCGCGGAGTCGACTCTGTGACCTGCGGTTTTGTGTGGATTCGTGGTCTGTCACAGCGAACGCGTAGGCTCTGCCGAGTCGTCGGTGAGCAGGGAGTTTCCCAACCCTCTACATCACCGAGGCCGACCGAAAACGCGGGGGTGCCTCTCGCAAATGCCTGTTCAGATGGGTACGGTCGCTTTCGCTGCAGTCATTCGACGTGATGGCGCCCCTGATCGGGCGAGTACACGTCGAGACACGCGGCCACACGCCACCGGAGCCTGCCCCGGGCGCCGGTGTAGTCAGTTCTAGAACGAAAGACGGAGGAACCCGTGGCGCTTCCCCAGTTGACAGACGAGCAGCGCGCCGCTGCGTTGGAGAAGGCAGCTGCCGCTCGCCGAGTACGCGCCGAGCTCAAGGAGCGTCTCAAGCGCGGCGGCACCGATCTCACGCAGGTGCTCAAGGATGCCGAGACCGATGAGATCCTCGGCAAGATGAAGGTCTCGGCTCTGCTCGAGGCGTTGCCGAAGGTTGGCAAGGTCAAGGCGCAGGAAATCATGACCGAACTCGAGATCGCCCCGACGCGCCGCCTGCGCGGCCTCGGCGATCGTCAGCGCGCGGCGCTGCTCGAGAAGTTCCCGTCCTGAGCGGGCAGAACACACACACGAGGGGCCGACTGGTTATTCTGGTCGGCCCCTCGGCCGTGGGTAAGTCGACCGTCGTGAGGCGAGTCCGCGAGCTCGTGCCCAACCTGTTCTTCAGCGTCTCCGCCACGACCCGCGCGCCGCGCCCGGGCGAGGTCGACGGGCGTGACTACTACTTCGTGTCCGACGCCGAGTTCGATCGCATGATCGCCGACGACGAATTCCTCGAGTGGGCAGAGATCCACGGCGGACTCCAGCGATCGGGCACGCCGGCGAAGCCTGTCGAAAACGCCCTCGCGACCGGTCAGCCGGTACTGTTGGAGATCGACCTGGCCGGTGCACGCAACGCGGTACGCCGACTTCCCGAGGCCATCACCGTCTTCCTCGCGCCGCCGAGTTGGGACGATCTCGTCGAACGACTCGCAGGTCGCGGCACCGAAACACCCGAGGCGGCGCAGCGTCGTCTCGAAACCGCCAGAACCGAAATGGACGCGCAGGGCGAGTTCGACCACGTGGTGGTCAACAACGAAGTCGACTCAGCCGCCCGCCAGTTGGTATCCTTGCTGGTTGGATCCGACAATACAAAGCAGGAGTTCGCGTGAGCACGCAGACCAATTTCGACACCCCCGAGATCGTCGACGCACCGTCGTACGACACCCCGCTCGGTATCACCAACCCTCCGATCGACGATCTCCTCGAGCGCGCGTCGTCGAAGTACGCCCTGGTGATCTACGCAGCCAAGCGCGCACGTCAGATCAACGACTACTACAACCAGCTCGGCGACGGCATCCTCGAGTACGTCGGCCCGCTGGTCGAGCCGGGTATACAGGAGAAGCCGCTGTCGATCGCCATGCGCGAGATCCACTCGGATCTGCTTCAGCACACCGAGGGCGAGTAGCACTCACAGGAGATGTCCACTCCGGACGCCAAGCGGCGCATTCTGGTCGGTGTCGGCGGCGGCATCGCCGCATACAAGGTGTGCTCGGTCATCCGACACTTCACCGAGGCCGGACACGAGGTGCGGGTCATCCCGACCCGTGCAGCTCTCGAGTTCGTCGGCAAGGCAACCCTGGAAGCACTGTCGGGTCATCCCGTCTCGACCGAGGTCTTCGACCACGTCGACGAAGTGCCGCACGTGCGATTGGGTCAGGCTGCCGACCTGGTGATCGTCGCACCGGCCACAGCAGACCTGATGGCCCGTGCCGCGATGGGACGGGCCGACGACCTCCTCACCGCGTCGCTACTGACGGTCATCTGTCCGGTGATGTTCGTCCCCGCCATGCACACGGAGATGTGGGAGCACCCCGCAACGCAGGCCAACGTCGCCACGTTGCGTGAGCGCGGCGCCACTGTCGTGACGCCGGCGTCCGGTCGGCTGACCGGTCGCGATACCGGCGCTGGGCGCCTCCCCGAGCCGCAGGAGATCGCACTGCTCGGCGAGTTGCTGCTCGACCGCTCCGACGCGCTGCCCTACGACCTCGCGGGTGCGCGCATCGTGATCAGCGCGGGAGGCACCCGTGAGCCGCTCGACCCCGTGCGCTACCTCGGCAACCGCAGTTCCGGTAAACAGGGCTTCGCACTCGCACGCGCCGCGGCACAGCGTGGCGCTCATGTCACCGTCGTCGCGGGCTCGACCAATGAGGCAGGCGAGCCGGCAGGCGTCCAGGTCGTCCATATCGAGGACGCGCGCCAACTCGCCGACGAGATGACCAAGCGTGCCGCAGACGCCGACGCGGTGATCATGGCCGCTGCTGTCGCCGACTTCCGTCCGGTCACCGTCAACGACACCAAGATCAAGAAGAACGACGATGGCCCCGCACCCATCGAGCTGACGACCAATCCGGACATCCTGCGTGGACTCGTGCAGTCCAGGGAGTCCGGTGCCATCCCGTCCGAGGTCGTGATCGTCGGCTTCGCCGCGGAGACGGGCGACGACCAGGGTGGTGTGCTCGACCACGGCCGCGCGAAGCTGCGTCGGAAAGGCTGCGACCTGCTCGTCGTGAACGCGGTCGGCGACGGCAAGGCGTTCGGCACCGAGGACAATACGGGCTGGTTGCTCGCGGCGAACGGCAACGAGACGTCGCTTCCCTACGGTTCGAAAACACTCATGGCGAGCCGAATACTTGACGAAGTTCGCGCTTTGCTGCCTGATTAGGTTCGCCCTCCACCTCGTCAATCGAATGTCGGGGCGAGTGTGTAGGTTTGTAATCCACGAGACCACCAACGGCGACCATTCGAGTTTGCCGTGTGCTCCCACTGGGGGACACGAGTTTGAGAGGATCAGATGACCAGCTCTGCGTCACGCCTGTTCACCAGTGAGTCGGTCACGGAGGGCCATCCGGACAAGATCTGCGACGCGATCAGCGATTCGGTCCTCGACGCCATCCTCGCCGACGACCCGAAGGCGCGCGTGGCCGTCGAGACCCTCGTCACCACCGGGCAGGTACATGTGGCCGGAGAAGTCACGACGACCGCCTACGTCGACATCCCCGGCATCGTCCGCAGCAAGATTCTCGAGATCGGCTACGACTCGTCGACCAAAGGCTTCGACGGTGCGTCGTGCGGTGTGAACGTGGCGATCGGTGCGCAGTCACCCGATATCGCGGGTGGTGTCTTCAACTCGCACGAGAGCCGCAGCGGCATCTCCGAGGACGAGATCGACGCGCAGGGCGCGGGCGACCAGGGACTCATGTTCGGGTACGCCACCGACGAGACCCCCGAGCTGATGCCGGTTCCGATCGCGCTCGCTCATCGGTTGTCACGTCGGCTGACCGAGGTCCGTAAGAACGGCACGCTGCCGTACTTGCGCCCCGACGGAAAGACCCAGGTCACCATTGAATACGACGGCGACAAGCCGGTCCGACTCGACACGGTCGTCGTCTCGACGCAGCACGCAGCCGATATCGACCTCGAGAAGATGCTGACCCCTGACATCAAGTCGCAGGTGATCGATCCGGTCCTCGCCGAGCTGGATCTGCCCGGCTTCACCACCGAGGGCTACCGACTGCTGGTCAACCCCACGGGCAAGTTCGTACTCGGCGGTCCGATGGGCGACGCAGGCCTGACCGGACGCAAGATCATCGTCGACACCTACGGCGGCATGGCTCGCCACGGCGGCGGTGCCTTCTCGGGTAAGGATCCGTCCAAGGTTGACCGCAGCGCGGCGTACGCGATGCGCTGGGTCGCCAAGAACGCTGTCGCCGCCGGTCTGGCCAGCCGCATCGAGGTGCAGGTCGCCTACGCCATCGGCAAGGCAGCTCCCGTCGGACTCTTCGTCGAGACCTTCGGCACCGAGAAAACCGATCCCGAGGTCATCCGCAAGGCGATCTCCGAGACGTTCGATCTGCGCCCGCTCGCGATCATCCGCGATCTCGACCTGCTGCGTCCCATCTACGGCCCGACCGCGGCCTACGGCCACTTCGGGCGCACCGATCTGGACCTGCCCTGGGAGAACACCGACCGGGCCGACAAGCTGCGCTCGGCAGCGGGTCTCTAAGACATAAGCCGCAGTTCTGCAGAAAGAACGTGCAGCGTCGAAGCCGGTCGCGAAGGTCCTGCCCATGCTCGGGCTGGCCCATCTCGACCGGCCTTTCGATTATCTGATCGACGCCGAGCAAGATTCCGATGCCGTCCCGGGAGTCCGCGTGCGGGTTCGGTTCTCTGGCCGACTCGTCGACGGCTTTCTTCTCGACCGCGTCGAGGAATCCGAGCATCCCGGCAAGCTGGGGTGGCTCGAACGGATCGTCTCGCCCGAGCCGGTGCTCTCGCCCGAGATGATGCTCGTCTGTCGTGCGGTGGCCGAGCGCTACGCGGGCACGATGTCCGACGTGATCCGACTCGCGGTGCCGCCACGACACGCGCGCACCGAAAAGGAGGAGACGCCTGCGCCGACGTCGGACGTCGTCGTTCCCGAACGTGACGGGTGGCGTGCGTATCTCAACGCCGACTCGTTCCTCGACTCGCTCGCCGAAGGTGCTCCGCGGGCGTTGTGGCAGGCGACGCCGGGGGAGGACTGGCCGGCACGACTCGCCGAACTCGCGGCGCACGTCGCCGCGGCGGGGCGCGGTGTGGTCGTCGTAGTACCCGATCAACGTGACCTCGACAGATTGTCGGCAGCATGTGAGCCGCTGCTCGGCGACCGGTGCGTCACGCTCGCCGCAGGACTTGGCCCGACCGCCAGGTATCGGCGATGGTTGGCGGTGCGTCGAGGCGCGGCCGACGTCGTACTCGGTACCCGCAGTGCGGTGTTCGCGCCCGTGCACGACCTGGGGCTGATGGTCATCTGGGACGATGGCGACGACAGCCTCGATGAGCCGCGAGCGCCGTATCCGCACCCACGCGAGGTCGCGGTGTTGAGGGCGCACATCGAGCGCGCCGGACTCGTGATCGGTGGTTTCGCACGAACCGCCGAGGCACAGGTGCTCGCCGAGGCCGGCTGGGCCCACGACCTCGTTGCCGCGCGAACGACGGTCCGCGACCGCAGCCCCAGGATCGACGCGATCAGCGACGAGGATGCGCGCGTGGCACGTGATCCGTTGGCGCACAGCGCACGCATACCCGAGGTGGCGTTCGACGCCGCGCGGAAAGCCATCGCCGCCGACGCCCCGGTCCTGTTCAGCGTGCCTCGGCGCGGATACATCCCGTCGCTCGCGTGCGCGCGATGTCGTACCCACGTGCGCTGTAGGTCGTGTCACGGGCCGGTGCAGATGGGCGCCGACCAGCAGCTCACCTGCCGATGGTGTGGCCGGATCGAGCTGCGCTTTCGCTGCGTCGACTGTGGCGGTATGCAGGTCAGGGCGCTCACGACGGGCGCACGCCGTACTGCCGAGGAGTTGGGACGTGCCTTTGCGGGTGTCCCGGTGCTCACCAGTGGCGGCTCGTCGATCCACGACCGAGTCGACGGTGGGGCGCGCGTCGTCGTGTCGACGCCGGGTGCAGAACCAATTGCCGACGGCGGTTACGGAGCGGCGATCGTCCTCGACACGTGGGCCCAGCTCGACCGCTTCGACCTGCGCGTCGACGAGAACGCGGTGCGCCGCTGGATGGCGATCGGTGCGCTGATCCGTGCGCGCCACGACGGCGGTGCGATGGTGATCGTCGCCGACGCGTCGCTGAGCCCGGTGCAAGCGGTCATCCGGTGGGATCCGGTGGGTTTCGCCGCGCACGAACTCGGCAATCGGGTCGAGTTGGGTTTTCCGCCCGCGGTGACGATGGCCTCGATCGACGGCGACACCGCGTCGATCAACGCGTTCACCGATCTGATCGAATTGCCTTCTGGTGCAGACGTTCTCGGTCCGGTGCCACTGCCACCGGGCGTCCGTCCCCCCGCTGGTGTTCCCGACGGCGCCGAGATCGAACGCATTCTGGTGCGCACCGACCGCCGACACGGGCGAGAGCTGACGGCGGCGCTGACCGAGGCGCAGGTGCGCCGCAACACACATCACGAGACCGGGCCGATCCGTGTGCAGGTCGATCCACCTACCATCGGATGAGCGCAATGTCTGCGCCCAACGACGCCGAAGGAGTCTGACGTGCGGATCGTGTTCGCCGGAACACCCGAGGTCGCGGTGCCCTCATTGCAGCGACTGCTCTCCTCGGCCGACCATGAGGTCGTCGGTGTGATCTCGCGACCCGATGCGGTCGCGGGGCGTGGTCGTAAGGTGTCGCGGTCACCGATCGCCGAACTCGCCGATGCGAACGGCATCGAGGTCATCAGCCCGCGTCGGATGTCCGACGCGGAGGTCGGCGACGCACTCGCGCGGTGGCAACCCGACGTCGGAGCCGTGGTCGCCTATGGCGGGCTGATTCCGCCGGACGTTCTCGAGATCCCGCCGCACGGCTGGATCAATCTGCACTTCTCGGTGTTGCCCGCGTGGCGTGGGGCCGCACCGGTGCAGGCCGCGATCGCCGCCGGTGACGAGACCACGGGCGCCAGCACCTTCCTGCTGGAGAAGGGCCTCGACACCGGCCCTGTCTACGGTGTGCTGACCGAAACGATCCGGCCGACCGACACCAGCGGAGACCTGCTGGACAGGCTGTCCGACGCAGGGTCGACGCTCCTCGCGTCCACTCTCGACGGGATCGCCGCGGGTGCGTTGTCGCCGGTGCCGCAGCCCGCAGAGGGAGTCAGCCACGCACCCAAGGTCGAGGTCGACGACGCGCGGGTCCGGTGGGATCTGCCCGCGCACCTGCTCGATCGACGTATCCGTGCGCACACTCCCGCACCTGGCGCGTGGACGACACTCGGCGACGCGCGCGTGAAGCTCGGCCCGGTCGGCCTCGTCGGCTCCGACGACCCGTCCGCGCCGAAGGATCTGGCGCCCGGGCGCGTCGTCGTCACCAAAAAGGTGGTGTTCGTCGGGACGGCCACCGATCCCGTGCGGCTCGGGTGGGTGCAGCCGCCGGGCAAGAAGCAGATGCCCGCCACGGATTGGGCGCGTGGTGCGCGACTCGACGAGGAGACGGTGCTGTCATGAGTGATCCGAAACTGCGAAAGAAGGCCGCCGATCCGGTCCGCGAGGTCGCCCGCGACGTCCTTCGCGCAGTCCGTGAGCGCGACGCCTACGCCAACCTCGTACTCCCGAAGCTGTTGCGGGAGCGCAAGATCACCGGACGCGACGCCGCGCTGGCGACCGAGCTGACCTACGGCACAGCGCGTGCACTCGGCACTCTCGACGCGATCATCGCCGCGGCGGCGAATCGTCCGGTGTCCGAGATCGACGGCGACGTTCTCGACGTGCTGCGTCTCGGTGCCTACCAGTTGCTGCGTACCCGCATCGGGGCGCACGCGGCGGTCTCGACGTCCGTCGATCTTGTTCGTAGCGAAAAGGGCATGGGGCCATCGGGTTTCGTGAACGCTGTGCTGCGCAAGATTTCTCAGCGCGACGAGGATCTGTGGGTCGACGAACTCGCTCCGCCGATCTGGGAGGATCTCGTCGGCAATCTCGCGTTCCGGTACGCCCATCCGCGGTGGATCGCGGAGGTGTTCTCCGACGCACTCGGGGGCTCCGCAGGCGAGCTGCAGGCCGCACTCGCCGCCGACGACGAGCGCCCGCCGGTGCACCTCGTCGCGCGTCCGGGATTGATCACTGCCGAGGAACTGGCCCTCACGAGCGGTGGCGAGGTTGGTCGCTACTCGCCGTACGCGGTGTACCTGCCGGGCGGCGACCCTGGCGACATCGAGGCTGTGCGCCAGGGGTATGCGGGAGTTCAGGATGAGGGGAGTCAGCTCGTCGCACGGGCTGTCACCGCCGCCGACATCGGCGAGGACGGCGGCCGATGGTTGGACATGTGCGCAGGCCCCGGCGGTAAAGCCGCGCTGATCGGCGCGATCGCCGACATCGACGGGGCACACGTCGACGCCGTCGAGGTGAGCGAACACCGCGCCGACCTGATCCGCGGTGTCACCCGCGACATGCCTGTCGACGTCCACGTCGGCGACGCGCGCACTCTCACGCCCGAGACGGGATTGGCCCCCGGCTACGACAGAATTCTGCTCGACGCCCCGTGTTCGGGACTCGGCTCGCTTCGTCGTCGACCGGAGGCCCGCTGGCGGCGCACTCCCGAGGACGTCACCGAGCTCGTGGGACTTCAGCGTGAATTGCTCACGGAGGCTTTGCGAATGGTGCGCCCCGGCGGCGTCGTCGTCTATTCGACGTGCTCGCCGCACCCCGCGGAGACGACCGAACTCGTCGCCTCTGTTCTCGACGACGTCCCGGAGGCTCGGCAGCTCGACGCCCGGCCACTGGTGGGCACCGAGGAGATCGGCGACGGCCCGCACGTACAACTCTGGCCCCATCGGCAGGGCACCGACGCGATGTTCCTGGCCGCGCTGACGAAGGAGTGACAGTCGGAGGGCGGTGCCGGGTCAGGCGACGCGGGCTCCTCCGTCGGACTCGATGACGGTGCCGGTGATGTTCGGGTTGGTGGCGAGTAGTTCGATGACCTGCGCGATATCGTCGGCGGCCGCGATTCTCTTGGTCGGCAGCCCGTCCGCGATCTGTTTGAAAACAGCAGGGCGTCGTCGTCGAGCATGCTCCACCAGGGGGTGTCGACATAGCCGGGCGAGACAGCGTTGACACGCACCGGCGCCAACTCGGCGGCAAGTGGTGCCACTAGTCCCTCCACTGCGGCGTTGAGAGAACCAATGCCGGCTGTCTCCGGCATGCCGATGCGGGCGGTGATCGCACCGACCAAAGTGACCGATGCGCTGTGTGCGAGATGCGGTAATGCGGCTTTGAGAGCTGTGATGGTCGGCCAGAGCTTCTCGTCGAAGGCCGAGCGCAGGCGTTCGAGGTCCAGGTCGGCGAGCGGTCCAACTCCCTTGTTGCCGCTCACCGTCACGATGAGACGATCGACGACGCCCACGCCGGCGGCCAGGGAGGCAACAGCATCAAAGTCGCCCGCGTCGAGTTCATGCGGGATCAGCGACGGATGCTGGCGCGTGGCCTCAGACAGAGATTTCACGTTGCGACCAGCGATGTGGACGATGTCGCCCAGGGTGCTGAGTCGGGCGGCGGTGGCGAGACCAATTCCGGAGCTCCCGCCGATGATGAGCGATGTAGGCATGAGACAAATCCCTTCACGAGACGTTGCGGTTCGTATTTACGTTAGCAGCAATTGCGGACCATCGCGTCTCGTGATTGCTAGAGTTGTGGGCATGTCGGACCAATCAGCGAGTCGTCGAGGTCCCAAACGCAATGAACACGCGAGGAGTGCGATCCTGTCGGCCGCGTTTCTGCTCACGCAGGAAGTGGGTTATCGGGGTCTGACCATTGAGGGCATTGCTACTCGTGCAGGTGTCGGGAAGCAGACGGTGTACCGATGGTGGCCGACGAAGGCTGACGTACTCCTCGAAGCCGGTGCCTCAAGGGCCGACTTGAGTGTCTCGCACGACGACCACGGCACATTCCGTGACGACATCGAACACTTCCTCCGAGATTCGATCAGGTTGATGGCAGTGTCCGGAATCGCAGACACCCTGCGTAGCCTGATGGCGGAGTCCCAGGTCAATCCCGAGTTCGCTCAACGGTTTCGTGAAGGATTCTTGAACCGTCGACGTGAGGCGCTCATTGAGATCGTCGACCGTGCCGCAGCGCGTGGCGATTTTCCTGGCCACCTGTCGGCGGAACTCGTTGCCGACGTCGTGTTCGGTGTCATTTGGTATCGCGTACTGGCGACAGAGCGACCGATGGTGGATGACGATGTCAGGGCACTTGTCGACCTACTCGCCCCGGCGCCATTTTGATCGAAAATGATTGCAGCAAGGCTACATTCAGCGTAGACTAGAACAAACATTCGACGACGTCGGGAGCCTCATGTTTGCAGAAACCAGCGAGCTGGAATCGCTGGTTTCTGCGCTCGGTGAGATGTCGGCTGCGGAGTCCGAAGCCGATGCCGCCGCCCGGCTCACCGTGCTGGAAGAGATCAAATCCGCCTGTGCTGCAGCGCAGGCCCGTGAGGCCGCGCGGTTGGATGAACTCCGTCGCGCCGATGAGGAGCTGCGTGGCATACCGAAGGCGAGGCTGGGTCGGGGACTCTCGGCCGAAATCGGAATCGCGCGAAAAGCCTCTCCGCAGAAGGGGTCTCAGTACCTCGGATTCGCGCGGGCGCTCCACCACGAGATGCCGCACACGCGCGATGCGCTGGCATCGGGCCGACTGACCGAGTGGCGCGCCACAATTCTGGTCCGCGAGACCGCCTACCTCACGCGCGAAACGCGTGAGGAGATCGACCGTCGGGTCTGTCAGGATCCGGAGACCCTCGCAGGCGTCGGCGATCGGCAACTCGAGGCGTTGGCGAAGCAACACGTATACGAGTTGGAACCCCGCGCCGTCGTCGATCGAAAGGCCAAGGCGGAGAAGGATCGTCGAGTGTCAGTTCGTCCGGCGCCGGATCTGATGACGCAGTTGTCCGCGCTGCTGCCGATGAAGCAGGGAATCTCGGTCTACGCGGCACTCAAGCGGTACGCCGACTCGGTCGTCGGTGCAGACGACCGCAGCCACGCGCAGATCATGGCCGACACGCTCGTCGAGCGGGTCACGGGACAGGCGTCAGCCGATGCGGTCCCGGTCGCTGTCGACCTGGTGATGTCAGCGGAGACGATGCTCGGGGGTGAGAAGGCGGCGGAGGTTCCGGGATACGGGCCGATTCCGGCGTCGATCGCACGCCAGCTCATCTCGGAAGGCTTCGATCCTGACAGCGAGACCGCATCGAGCCTGCGCCGCCTCTACGCCAGGCCGTCCGACGGCACGTTGGTCTCGATGGACGCCAGGTCGCGGTGCTTCCCGTCGGCATTGGCGCTCTTCGTCGCCCGGCGTGACAGGCGGTGTCGGGTTGCCTACTGCAACGGCCACGTCGAACACATCGATCACGTCCTCGCCCATCGCAGTGGTGGAGAAACGACTGCTGAGAACGGCGAGGGGCTGTGCCGCCTTCACAATCTGGTCAAGGAACTGCCCGGTTGGAAGTACCGTCGGCGCACTGAGTTCGGCGACATCACCGTGATCGACGTCATCACCCCCTCGGGGTGCGAGCATCGGAGCACCTCACCGCCCACCGTCGGATTCCGGCCGGGGGGGAGAGCGCGCTCGAGACCGAACTGGCGGCACCGATCAACGCTGCGTGACGTCAGTTGCGTTGCCGACGCCTACGAGGGTTCCGCTGACCTCGTCGTCGACGATGACGCGCGTACATCGCCTATGGCAGATGGGCGAAATGCTGCGCATTCAGAGGGCACAAATATCATCACTTCCGACGGCGCGCTGATTCTCGGTGCGGGAGTTTGAGCGTTGACCACGTATATTGCCCATACGTGAACGATCTTCGCGCAGCCCGGTACGCCGAACACATACGTAGCATGGGCCAGTTTGTCCGTTTCGGCATTGTCGGAGCGTGCGGAGTCGTCGTCAATATGGTCGTCGCTATCCTGCTGAACAAGGCCCACGGCGGTACCACCAAGGCGAACGACGTGGTGTGGCACGTCAGCGGCACCGACTTCAACCTTCGCTATACGGTTATCGTCTGGATCGTCGGATTTCTCGTGGCGAATTGCGTGAATTTCCAGCTGAACCGCACATGGACCTTCAAAAGTGCCAAGCATGCGAGTTGGTGGTCGGAGTTTTGGCCATTTCTCGCCGTCGGCAGCGTCGCTGCGATCGTCGGCATGTTCCTGAAGGTGGGCTTCACCAATCCGACGTCGCCGATCTACCTCTCGTCGTCGTTCTTCCACGAGGGCGCAGGTCTGCATTCGCGTGAGTACTGGGCCCAGATCATCACGATCGTGATCACGATGCCCATCAACTTCGCCGTCAACAAGCTGTGGACGTTCCGCGCGGTGCGGTCACCGATCGCCGCGCGTGAAGAGCAGGTGCCGCCGGCTGCCTCCGCAGAACCTGCCACATCGTCGGGTCCGGTGGACAGTTAGATTGGCTGCCATGAGTGACGCCAACACGCCGATGATCGCGCCGTCGATTCTCTCCGCCGATTTCGCCAATCTCGCAGCCGAATCTGCTGCGGTCGCGCATCCGGGCAGCACTCGCGCCGACTGGCTGCACGTCGATGTGATGGACGCGCATTTCGTCCCCAACCTCACGCTCGGGCTCCCGGTCGTCGAGAGCCTGCTCAAGGCAACCGACATCCCCCTCGACTGCCACCTGATGATCGACGACCCCAAGCGCTGGGCGCCGCCGTACGCCGAGGCCGGTGCCTACAACGTCACCTTTCACGCCGAGGCGACGTCGGATCCCGTCGATGTTGCGCGTGACATCCGCGCGGCAGGAGCAAAGGCCGGCCTCGCGATCAAGCCGAACACGCCGCTCGAGCCGTACCTGGAGATCCTGCGCGACATCGACACGTTGCTCGTGATGAGTGTCGAGCCGGGCTTCGGCGGACAGAAGTTCATCGCTGAGGTGCTGGAGAAGGTCAAGATCGTGCGCACGATCGTCGACTCGTCGGATCTGCGACTGCTCGTCGAGATCGACGGCGGAATCAACGCCGACACCATCGAGCAGGCCGCCGAAGCGGGCGTCGACTGCTTCGTCGCGGGTTCGGCTGTCTACGGTGCCGACGATCCCGGTAAGGCTGTCGCAGCGTTGCGCGAGCAGGCCGCCACGGCCAGGGCTCGTGTCGACTGACAAACCCCTGCTCGATTCCTCGATGCGGTCAGCCATCGAGGAATCGGTCGGCGCACTGGGGCTCAGCTCTCCCAATCCGCCCGTCGGGGCGGTGATCGTGTCGCCTGATGGCGAGATCGTCGCGCGCGGCCACACACAGCCACCTGGTGGGCCGCATGCCGAGATCATGGCGCTGCGTGCTGCGGGGGACGCCGCGCGCGGCGCAACCGCGGTGGTGACACTCGAACCCTGCAATCACACCGGCCGCACCGGCCCGTGTTCGCAGGCCCTGATCGACGCGGGGATCGCGCGCGTGGTGTTCGCTGTTGCGGACCCCAATCCCACCGCCAGCGGGGGAGCCGGGCGGCTGCGCGACGCGGGCGTCGACGTCGAATCCGGTCGCCTCGACGTCGAGGCGCGCACCGGTCCACTGCGCCACTGGCTGTTCACGCAGGAGCACGGCAGGCCGTTCGTCACCGCGAAGATCGCGTCGACGGTCGACGGCCGGGTGGCCGCACCCGACGGCACGAGCCGCTGGATCACCGGCCAACAATCACGGGCGCGCGCACACCTCCAGCGCCGGCAGATCGACGCCATCGTCGTAGGCACCGGAACCGTGCTCGCTGACGATCCCTCTCTCACCGCACGCCTGCCCGACGACACTCTCGCGCCACTCCAACCGGTCCGGGTGGCGATGGGGTTGCGCGACGTCGACACGTCGGCCCGCATACGCGACGACGCCGCGCCGTTTCTGCAGGTGCGCAGCCACGACCCGGCAGACGTCCTCGCCGCCCTACCCGACGCCACCTGGGTGCTGGTCGAGGGCGGACCGGCGATCATCGGCGCCTTCATCGACGCGGGTCTCGTCGACGAAATCGAGGCCTACGTCGCACCGACAGTGCTCGGCGCAGGTGCTGCTTCGGTCGACCGGCCAGCGCTCAGGACCCTCGCGCAAGCGAAGCGATTTGTCACCACCGACGTCGAGCGACTCGGTGACGACGTTCTCATCCGCATGGCGCGTGACTGAACCTACTTGCGCTTCAAGCGGTTCCGGCCGATGAACCATCCTGCGATCACGCCCGCGAGCGCGATGATCGT
>NZ_DLSO01000111.1:44414-44658 GCF_002500165.1 Gordonia sp. UBA7860
CCCGCGAGCGCGATGATCGTGAGGACCAGCCACAACGACGCTCCGACGTGGAAGAACAAGAAGTTGATGCGCACATGCTGGGTGTTCTGCGCGATGAAGATGACTCCCAGAACGATGAGCAGAAGCGGAATCCAGTTACGTGCGGCGAGTCCGAGGAGCTTCGACGACGTCGTCTGCCCTGTTGAACTCTGCTCGGTGTTCGCGGTCATGGCGACACCGCCTTCCCATGGGGTTGAACAATGTG
>NZ_DLSO01000096.1:0-320 GCF_002500165.1 Gordonia sp. UBA7860
CGGTCGCTGCTGCCCGCTTCTCGGCGCGATTGAGCGAGGTACGCAGAGCCTGCTCTAGCGAGATGGTGTCGTCGGTGGTGAAGGGGCGGGGCGAGACGTTGATCTCGATGTTGAACTGGCCGAGTTCGGTTTGGTAGTCGGGGTCGGCGATCGCGTCGAGGACCGCGGCGTTGGCCATCGCCGGATTCATCTCGGCGTCGACGAGATTGAGCTCGACCTCCATGCCCAGCAGAGGCTCGGGGGGTGCGCCGTGATCGGTGAACACTCCCTCGGCGAGCATGCGCGCGATCGCCTCGGTGCCGCGCGAGACCTGGCGTCGG
>NZ_DLSO01000096.1:506-820 GCF_002500165.1 Gordonia sp. UBA7860
CCGCGCGAGACCTGGCGTCGGAAACGGACCCGGTCGGCTCCGGTGAACTTCTGATCCGGCACGTCGGTTCCCATGCGGTCAATGGTGCCCGAACCGGGTGCTCGGGTACCGGCCATTCGGTCAACACCCTCGGAGGCGGCGGGATCGGGGTCGACGCGTCGGGTGCATCATTGCGGGATGCCTGCGCGAAAACCGATCGATCCGGCGGCAGCCCGCGCGGCGGTCCTCGCCGTCGCGCCCTGGCTGCGCGACGACACCCTGCCCGCGCCAGCCCGAGCCGAACTCGCTGCCGCGGTGCGGCTGACGGCGCGCAC
>NZ_DLSO01000096.1:1055-2010 GCF_002500165.1 Gordonia sp. UBA7860
GCGTCGAGGGGCCGCGCCACACGCGGGGCACACCACCCAACGTGGTCGAGACCGATCCGCGGTCGTGGCTCCTTCTGGCCGTCGGTGACGAGGATTTCGGCGACCTGGTCGCGAGAGGTGCGGTCTCGTCGTCGGGTAGTAGGGCCGACGAGGTGGCCACCTGGATGCCGCTGGTACGGGTGTAGATGTGCGCGTGCGCTGGCTCACATGTGGAATAACCGCAGGTGCCACGCCGCTGCACAATTGGAAATGAAGGGCTACCGGCACGTAAACTTGCCGGTGGTTACCTTCGTCACGCGAAGCCCGCGCCGCCACGTTCAACCCAGGGAGCCCGTCGTATGCCGGATCTTTCGATCACAAGCGCCAACCTGCTGGCTCCTACCCAGCATGCCTGTCCCGCACGGGACGCGATGGACGAACCCGAGAACGAGCCGCGCGAGGAGTGCGGCGTTTTTGGTGTATGGGCGCCGGGCGAAGACGTCGCCAAACTCAGCTATTACGGCCTGTACGCCCTGCAGCACCGCGGCCAGGAGGCTGCGGGTATCGCGGTCGGCGACGGTTCGCAGGTGCTGGTCTTCAAGGACCTCGGTTTGGTCAGTCAGGTCTTCGACGAGCAAACGCTGGGCGCGATGGTCGGTCACGTCGCCATCGGCCACTGCCGGTATTCGACGACCGGCTCGACCACCTGGGAGAACTCGCAGCCGATCTTCCGCACGACTGACGCTGGAACCGGAGTTGCGCTAGGGCACAACGGAAACCTCGTCAACACGGCTGATCTGGCAAGTCGCGCCCGCGATCTGGGAATTGCCAGCGGAGCCGCGACGTCGGATTCCGACATCGTCGGCGCATTGCTGGCTCACGGCGCTGCCGACAGCAGCATCGAACAGGCCGCGATGGAACTCCTGCCGACGCTGCGCGGTGCGTTCTGCCTGACCTTCATGGACGAGCACACCCT
>NZ_DLSO01000096.1:2169-2605 GCF_002500165.1 Gordonia sp. UBA7860
GGACGAGCACACCCTGTACGCGGCCCGCGATCCGCACGGTGTGCGACCGCTGTCGCTCGGCAGGCTCGACAGGGGATGGGTCGTCGCGTCCGAGACCGCGGCGCTCGACATCGTCGGCGCGTCGTTCGTCCGCGACATCGAACCCGGCGAATTGCTGGCCATCGACGCCGACGGCGTGCGCAGCACCCGCTTCGCAGAGCCGACGCCCCGCGGTTGCGTCTTCGAGTACGTGTACCTCGCCCGTCCGGACAGCGTGATCCACGGGCGGTCGGTCCATTCGACCCGCGTCGAGATCGGCCGACGTCTCGCCAGGGAGTTCCCCGCCGACGGCGACCTGGTGATCCCGGTGCCTGAGTCGGGCACGCCGGCAGCGGTGGGCTACGCCCAGGAGTCGGGTATTCCCTACGGCCAGGGTCTGATGAAGAACGCCTACGTC
>NZ_DLSO01000117.1:0-27211 GCF_002500165.1 Gordonia sp. UBA7860
CATGAGCAGCCGCTGACCCGTAAAGACTAGAGGCCGTGCTCGCCAAGCCACCCGGCCGCGAGGTCGCGTGGTTTGGCGCCCGCGTCTGCTCGTCGTGCCAGTTCGGCGAGATCGGCGGTGGTGATCTCCCCCGCGACACGATTGATCTGCTTGACCTCGCTGCGGGTCAGCGCGGCGGTCCGGTACACCGGCACGAGATTCTGCGCTCGCGGACCGCCCTGCGGCGACGGACTCGACGGGGCCGATGGGGTAACCGGGGACGGAGTCTGCCCCGCGTTCTGTTGCGTCGGCGCGGGCACTCTCAGCGCCTGAATCTGGGGTGCCGAGGGGTCGAGGGCGACCGCGGCGTCGAGCGCTCTCACGACGCCGACAGCCTGCGCCGTTCCGACCCGTGCGATCACCTCGCGTGCCGATCCAACCGACTCCACCGCGCCGAAGCGACAACCCTGTGCGGCGAACGCAGCCATGTCGGCGGGTTGCGGACGTCCCACGACCACGACGGGAAGCCCCTCGGGCAGTCGCCCACACTCCGATAGATCCGTGACATCGCTCGACTGCGCCAGCGACGTCGCGACAAAGACCTGGGGTGTTGCACTCACCGGCGTCGCGTCACCCACCGAAACACCCTGGGGCAGAGAGCGGTTGAGCTCGTCGTAGACCTCGTCCGACGACGTCACGATCGCCTTCGGTGCCAGCGAGGTGAGCAGTTCGCCACTGAACGCGGGAAACAGGTCGACCTTTCCGCGATCCATCTCGTCGAGCAGTGCGGTGTCGTCGCCGCGCAGCATGTCATCTGCAACCGGTGCACCGACGTCTCGCAAGGCTCCGGCGTAGATCTCGGCCATCACCCGTAGCGCCGGATCGTCGGCCGAGCCCAGATGTAGCAGTCGACTCGATGACGCGGAGTCGCGCGACGAATCCGAACATCCCGCGAGCACCCCGGTGACAACCATCGCAACCGCAAAGACGACAGCGGTGGCCCACACACGATTCCGCACGGCTCTCACGGTATAACGATGCCCTTCCGCGAGTAGCATCCACCTCGTGCCAATGCCCAACCTCCGCCCCGGTGCTCGGAACGCGCGTCCGCTCCCCCGGATTCCGGTCCCCGTTGCACGGGCGGTCGTCGACTGCGCAGTGTATGTCGACGGGATCAGACAACCGGGGCGCATCACCTACGCCGACGCGTTTGCTCAGGTACGCGAGAGCGGCGAGGGATTCGTGTGGCTCGGGCTCGTCGCGCCTGACGACGCGCAGATGACCGGCGTCGGCGAGGTGTTCGGCCTGCACGAACTCGTCGTCGAAGATGCGGTGCATGCCCACCAACGTCCGAAGCTCGAGGTCTACGACGACACGCAGTTCCTTGTGCTGCGGACGGTCAAGTACGTCGAGCACGAGTCGATGGAGAAGGCCAGCGAGGTGGTCGAAACCGGCGAGATCATGGTTTTCGCGGGTCGCGACTTCGTCATCACCGTCCGCCACGGCGACCACACCCACCTACACAATCTGCGTCGGCGACTCGAAGCCCGACCAGAACGCCTCGCGCTGGGTCCCACCGCCATACTGCACGCCATCGCCGACAAGGTCGTCGACTCCTACCTCGCCGTTTCCGAACGGATGGAGGACGACGTGGTGTCGATCGAGAGCACCGTCTTCTCGCGGCAACAACGCTGGCTCAACATCGAGCCGGTCTATCTGCTCCGTCGCGAGGTGCTCGAACTGCGTCGTGCGGTTACACCGCTTGCGGGCCCGCTGTCGCGGCTGGCATCCGACAACACGTTGGTGCCCAAGGAGATTCGACGCCAGTTCCGCGATGTGTCCGACCACCTCAGCACCGTGATCGAGCACGTCGTCGAATACGACGAGGTACTCAGTTCGCTGCTCGACGCCGCCGCGACGAAGGTGAGCATTCAGCAGAACAGCGACATGCGCAAGATCTCGGCATGGGTGGCCATCGCCGCGGTGCCGACAATGGTCGCAGGCCTCTACGGGATGAACTTCGACATCCTGCCCGGCATGCACGACCGACAGGGCTTCGGCATTTTGTGCCTGGTCATGTTCCTCATCTGCGGCGGCCTGTGGGCGACGTTCCGTCGAAGTCACTGGCTGTAGTCGGCGAGGTACCTGGCTGCGTGGCCAACCTGCGCGGACGGCCCGCGCGGGGCGTGTCGCGCCGGATCACATGGTGGCGGGAGAACGCCTCGGGTCGGCGATGTCGATGCCCGCTTCCGCCCACGCCTCGCGCAGGGCGTCGGCTCCCTTGAGTCGCACCCAGGCGGCTTCGTTCGCGGTGATCGGGATCGTTCGCAGGAACCGCACCGGTTCCATCGGGTCGGGTAGTGCGACCTCGCCCAGATCGTCGGCCACCGTCAGTAGCGCGGTGAACGGCGCGCCATCCCACAGGGGCTCACCGAGATCGACCAGTGCGTCCGGCGCGAGGATGAGTCCCTCGACAGCGGGCGCCGCGGCAACGGTCGCCAATCGCCGGTGCAGGCCGGGCATCGGGACCCGGTTGTGCATCCGCACCACGAGTTCTGCGCGGGGGCCGCGCAGCGGGTCGGCATGCAGGTCACCCGGATCGGTCATCGGATGACGGGCGCATCCGACGGTCACGAACACCACGTCGTCGTCGAGCGCGAATCGTTCGACGTCGATGGGCTCGACGCCCAGGAAGGTCACCGACGCCCGCTGTGGTTCGACGCCGAGTTCGGAGACGACGTACTCGTGCACGGTGTCGGTGACGGAAGGACTCACGGCACTCAACGGTAGCCGGGCGGTTCAGGGACGCGGTAACCGCCGGTGCAGCGGATTGGTGGTCACCGGCGTCGAACGTCGCTGCGAACCCGGGACCGACGACACAACGGCCGGTGCGTCGGCGGTCGCTCGCGTTGCGTCGTGTGCCCGCATGGCAGCACTGTCGCCGACGCCGAGCCGTGGGGCGGTCACGATTCGTCGAGCGCGCTCCGAGCAGACCGGGCACTCCACGTCGTCGGGGACGGTGAGCATCGAGTGCACCCGTTCGACGTCATCGCATGCCTGCGGGCACCGGAAGACGTAGGTTGGCATGTGCAGACCATAGCGCGACCTGTGCGTCGCGGAATCTTGAAAGGCACTGCACCGTCGCGACATCAGGAGGCCGTCATGCCGGAGTTGCTCTTCCCGTTGGACTCATCGAAGCCGTTCACCGCGCAGCAGATCGTCGGACACAACCGTTGGCATCCCGATATTCCGCCTGCGGTCACGGTGAAGCCGGGAGACACCTTCCGCGCACATTGCCGTGAGTGGTTCGACGGCGCGATCCACAACGACGATTCCGCCGACGACATCCTCAACGCCCCACTGAACAACGTGCACACTCTCTCGGGACCATTCGCCATCGAAGGCGCGCAGCCCGGCGACCTGCTGATCGTCGATATCCTCGACGTCGGGCCCATTCCCCAGGAGGATTCGGGTCCGCTCGCAGGCCAGGGCTGGGGCTACACGGGTATCTTCGCCAAACTCAACGGCGGAGGGTTTCTCACCGAGCAATTTCCCGACGCGTATAAGGCGATCTGGGACTTCGCCGGGCAGAGTGCGACGAGTCGCCATGTGCCGCACGTGAAGTACACCGGAATCGTGCATCCCGGCCTGATGGGCACGGCCCCGAGCCCTCAGTTGCTGGCAACCTGGAATGCGCGGGAGGGCGCGCTGATCGCCACAGATCCCGAACGCGTTCCGCCACTCGCACTTCCACCCGAACCCGACGGCGCCATCCTCGGGTCGCTGAGCGGGGCCGACTTCGGTCGCGTCGCCGCGGAGGCTGCGCGAACGGCACCGCCTCGCGAGAATGGCGGCAACCAGGACATCAAAAACCTCACGAAGGGCACGCGCGTCTTCTATCCCGTCTTCGTGCCGGGCGCCAACCTCTCCTTTGGCGACCTGCACTTCTCTCAGGGCGACGGCGAGATCACCTTCTGCGGGGCCATCGAGATGGGCGGTTTCATCGATCTGCACGTCGACCTGATCAAGGGCGGCATGGAGACCTACGGCGTCACCGAGAACGCGATCTTCATGCCCGGCAATACCGATCCGCAGTACTCGGAGTGGATCGCGTTCTCGGGTACGTCGGTCACGCTCGACGGTGAGCAGCGCTACCTCGACTCCGACCTCGCCTACCAGCGGGCATGTCTGCACGCTATCGAGTACCTCACGAAGTTCGGATATAGCCCGGAGCAGGCGTACCTGCTTCTCGGCTCGGCGCCGATCGAGGGACGGTTGTCCGGGGTCGTCGACATTCCCAATTCCTGTGCGACCGTGTACATTCCGACCGCGATCTTCGACTTTCCGGTCGCGCCCTCGAAGGACGGCCCGGTGCGGATCGACCCGGGAATCGGCGCTCCGCACGCCAGCTTCTAAAGGGCTCGGCCACGTGCACCGCACGCCGGGCCTACCCTGACACACATGGTGCGTGTTCTGGCTGTCGCCGACGAGGTGGTGGACTCACTCACCTTCGGGGTGGGCATCGAGGGAAAACCCGACCTCATCCTCGGCGCCGGGGACCTTCCCTTCGAATATCTGGACTCTCTCATGATGCTCTGCGACGCGCCGTGCGTTTTCGTTCCGGGTAACCACGATCCAGATCTCAGTGGCTACCGACAATCCAGGACCGGTTGGGTGCGCGCCGGGCTACCGGCACGCGATCCCGGCCCGCTCGGAGCGATCAACGCCGACGGCCGCACCGTCGAGGCCGCCGGGCTGCGTATCAGTGGACTCGGCGGCTCCATCCGCTACAACGGCGGCCCCAATCAGTACACCGAAGCGCAACAGCGATGGCGCAGTTGGCGAGTCCGTATCGGCGCCCACCTGCGGCGGCGTCGACCCGATATCGTCTTGACCCACAGTCCTGCCCGTGGCGTCGGTGACGGCGACGACGCGCCGCATCGCGGTTTCGAGTGCCTCAACAGCCTGGTGTCGGACCTTCATCCGGCCTTACTCGTCCACGGCCATGTTCATCCGTTCGGCGCACATCCACAGGACAAGATCGTCGGCGAGGACACCGTGTCGATGAACGTGGTCGGATACTGCCAGTTCGACATAGAGCCCGAGAGCCGCGACTTCACGATCGTGAGGCGACGATATGGCGCGTGACACCGGATTTCCCGACGCCGACGCCGAGAACGATTTCGCCCGCATGCGGCGTCAGGCCGAACTCGCCCGCCTCACACACTGGTTCACCCGCCAACCCGCCGACGTCAACACGATCCTGCCGTTCGACGAAGTCGTGCGCGCACTCGGCAGAACCGGCGAGACCAACCTGGGTCTGCAGCAGGTCAACGTGCGTGACATCGTCGGAAGTGTCGACCGGACAAAAGATTTCGACAAGTATTTCCGGCCGACATCGTCGCGCATCCGGCAACGTTGGCAACGTCTTGCCGCCGCGCAGCGGCGGGGGGAGTCTGTCCCGCCGGTACTGCTGTACAAGATCGGGTCGATGTACTTCGTGATCGACGGCCATCACCGCGTCTCGATCGCGATCGCCCGCCATGTCGAGACGATCGACGCCTACGTCACCGAAATCCACACGCGCATCACACCTGACGGCATCAACGCGCCGTCTGACCTCGTACTCAAAGACCACCGCCGACTCTTCCTCGCACGTGTTCCCCTCGCGGGAGCGCAGGCCGATGCCGTGCGCCTGTCCGACCCCTTCGCCTACGCCGAACTCGCAGAGGCGGTCGAGGCGTGGGGTTTTCGGCTCAGCCAGGAGGTCGGAGAGTTCCTGAGCAGACCGGAAGTCGCGCGCCGGTGGTTCGGTGAGGAGTTCCTACCGGTGGTCCGGATGGCCCGCCGCGCCGAGGTCCGGCCGGACATCACCGACGACGCCGAGCTCTACATGTGGGTCGCGGGCGAGCGCTATCGCCTTGTGCGCAGGCACATCTGGGACGACGAGATCATCGAGGAGCTCCGCGAGCAGTCGCGCCGCCGCCGGCGGTAGTGGTCTCGACAGGCTCGACCAGCGGGGGTGATCACCTGCGGCGCAGGCTCACTCCCGACTGCTGGTCGAACACGGCAATCTTGTCGGTGTCGAACACCAACTCGGCGCGCGAGTTCTTCGTCACCGCCGACTCCGGCGAGAGCCTGGCGACCATCTCGCCGGTACCGAGGTCCGAGCCCGAATCCGCTGCCAGTTCAGCCAGGGCGTCGCTGGCTGCGCGGCCCGAGTCAATGGTGAAGTAGGCGTACTTGTCCGAACCCATCGACTCGAGCACGTCGATGTCCGCGGTGAACGTCGTCCCACGCGCCTTGACCGCCGGATCGATGAGCGAGGCGTCCTCGATCTGCTCGGGCCGGATACCGATCAGCACCTCGCCGTTGCTGCCTTCCTTCTTCGCCTCGGACGCAATGACATCGTGGTCGCTGAGCACCAATCGTCCCAGCGGCGTATCGATCGCGTCCGCGCTCAAGGTACCCGGCAGGAAGTTCATCGACGGCGAACCGATGAACCCGGCGACGAACACATTGACCGGATTGTCGTAGAGCTCGTTGGGTGCGCCGACCTGCTGGACATATCCGTTGCGCATCACCACCACACGATCACCGAGGGTCATCGCCTCGGTCTGATCGTGCGTGACGTAGACGGTCGTCGTGCTCAGTCGCGTCTGTAGACGCGAGATCTCGGTGCGCATCTGGACGCGGAGCTTGGCGTCGAGGTTCGACAGCGGCTCGTCCATGAGAAATGCCTTGGGCGACCGCACGATCGCGCGTCCCATGGCGACGCGCTGGCGCTGGCCTCCGGACAAGTTCGACGGCTTGCGGTCGAGGTACTGAGTCAGATCGAGGATCTTGGCGGCCTCGTCGACCTTCTTGTTGACCTCGTCCTTGGGCAGCTTTGCCAGCGTGAGCGGGAACGCGATGTTCTGTCGGACCGTCATGTGCGGGTAGAGCGCGTAGCTCTGGAACACCATGGCGATGTCGCGGTCCTTGGGCGACTTGTCGTTGACCCGCTCCCCACCGATGTACAGGTCGCCGCTGCTGATGTCCTCGAGACCCGCGATCATGTTGAGGGTCGTCGACTTTCCGCAACCCGACGGACCCACGAGGATGATGAACTCGCCATCGGCGATCGTGAGGGTGAAGTCGTGAACGGCGACAGTGCCGTCCGCGTATTTCTTGCTGACATTGTCGAGCACGATCTCTGCCATGGAGACTATCCCTTCACCGCGCCGGAGGTCAAGCCGGCGACGATTCGACGTTGGAAGAAGAGCACAAAGATGATGATGGGGATGGTGATGACCACCGCCGCGGCAGCGATGGAGCCGGTCGGCTCCTCGAATTGCGAACTGCCGGTGAAGTTGGCGATCGCGACGGGAGCGGTGATCGCCCGTTCTGTCGAAGTCAACGACAGCGCGAGGAGCAGGTCGTTCCAGGCGAAGATGAACACCAGAATCGCCGCGGTCACGACACCGGGCGCAGCCAGCGGTGCGATGACCTTACGAAACGCCTGAAATGGCGTGGCGCCGTCCATCTTTGCCGCCTTCTCCAACTCCCACGGGATCTCTCGGAAGAACGCCGACAGAGTGTAGATGGCCAGCGGCAGAGCGAACGTGATGTACGGGAGGATCAGGCCGAGCCAGGTATCGAAGAGTCCGATACTGCGCTCGATGTTGAACAGCGGTGTGACCAGAGAGATCTGGGGGAACATCGCGATCAGCAGTGCGGCACCGACGAGCAGCTTCTTGCCGGGAAAGTCCAGTCGCGCAACCGCGTAGGCGGCCATCGTGCCGATCGCGACGGCGATGAGCGTGGTGATGAGACCGATTCCGAGCGAGTTGCGCAGCGCAGAGGTGAACGCACTCGTCTGGAAGATCCCCGAGTAATTCTCCAGTGTGAAGTGCGTCGGGAAGAAATTGCCGTCGGTCACGCTGCTGGCCGGCTTGAACGACAGGCTGATGATCCACAGCAGCGGAATGATCGCGTAGAGCACGACCAGGATGTCGGCGATCAGCCAGCCGACCCGAGATTTGGCGGTGCGGTTCATGGCGTCCTACCTCCCCTCGTTGTCGGAACCGGGCGCGGCGGTGCCGAAGCCCTTGATGAAGATGAAGGCGATGATCGCGACACACACGAAGATGAGTATCGAAATCGCTGATCCCACACCCAGATTGAACGCCTTGAACAGGTTGTCGTAGCCGAGCATCGACACCGAGTAGGTGTTGTTGTTGCCCGCCGTCAACACATAGATGTTGTCGAAGATGCGGAACGCGTCGAGCGTGCGGAAGAGCAGCGCGACCAGGATCGCGGGCTTCATCATCGGAATGATGATGCGCCGCAGGCGGGTCCACGCGCCCGCGCCGTCGACCTCTGCGGCCTTGAGTAGCTCATCGGGCACCAGCGCGAGACCGGCGAGCAGCAGCAGCGCCATGAACGGCGTGGTCTTCCAGACCTCGGCGAGCACGATGATCGCCAGTGATGGCCACTGCTGTGTCAACGGCGCACTGCCGTCCGGCAGGAGATTGGCGAGGTAGCCGGTTCCGGGTGTCCACGCGTAGTACCACGAGAACGCGGCCGCAACCGTCACGATGCCGTAGGGGATCAGCACGACGGTCCGGATCACACCGCGCCCGAAGATGGTGCGGTGCATCACGATTGCGATCGCCATGCCGAGCACCAACTCGATGGCGACCGAGACCACGGTGATGCCGAGCGTGACGAAGAACGCCGTCCACCAGTAGTTGGAACTGAGCACCGTGCCGTAGTTGCTGAACCACGTGAACTCACGCTCGCCCGGCGCCGACAGGCTCGACTTGTTGAGCGACAACCAGAATGCGTAGACGATCGGGTACGCGGTGACCACCAGCATGAGGATCACCGCCGGAGCGATCAACCAGTAGGCCAGTCGACGTTCCTGCTTCTTGCCCTCACTCACCTCACCGGATCGCTTCGCGCGCTTCGACGACGTCTCGGATCGCTCCAGAGTCGCCGTTGAAGTCCCGCCTCCCGACCTCGCGGCATCCGAGCGGGAAGCGTCCCCGACCACCGTCGCTTGCGCGGCGGTAGGCGTCAGGGGCGCGGACTTCTTCACAGACGGGGCCTCGGAGGATGGAACCCCGGAGGACGGAACCTCAGTGGACGAAACCCCAGTGGACGGGGTGCTCGACGTCGGCGCGGCGTGCTCAGGTGCGCCCCCGGTGGGCTGCCCGAGACGCTCGGGCGGCGTCCACGCGTCCGAATGCACTGTGCGGCCGTACGATCCGGGCCCGTGCCCGGTTGACGACCCGTCCGTCCTCGCCGATCCCCCGGTGTCGTCACCGTCGCCGGGCATTGCGTGCCTGCCCCTGCGCTCCTCGGCCGGGTCGTTGCCCGTGCCGTCGTTGCCGGATGTCATGGGATGAGTCCCTCCCCGTTGATCGCCTTCTGCACCTGCTCGGCAAGCTCGTCGACAAGGGTCTCGGGGTCCCAGGAGCCGACCGGAGAGAGCTTTGCCTGCAGCAGCGTCGAGATCGCTTGGTAATCAGGTGATTTCGGACGCAGTGCAGCATGCTCGGGTTCGAGCTGGAGTTTGATGTCGTCGGCCATCGGATAGGCCGCGCGGAAATCGGGATCGCTGTAGAGCGACGAGATGACCGGCGGGGTACCCGCGTCGATCGAGTAGAACTTCTGCGCGCGCGCGTTCGTCAGACACATCGCCGCCTCGAACGCCAGGTCTTTCTGCTGCGAGGTGTTCGCCACTGCGATATTCAGTCCGCCGACCGTGCTCTTGGCCGGAATTGCTTCTGTCACACCGGGATAGGGGGCGAAGTCGAACTTCTGCCGAACCGCACGGGTAACCGGCGCCAATTGTTCGTCTGTCGGGGTGTTGTCTTTGTCGGCGAACAGACCGGAGTATTGCTGCAGTTCGGTCAGGAACGGCACGCTGCCCGCGGCGGCATTCTCTCGCATCGAGGAGAGCACGAACGGCCAGTTGACCTGGTAGATCGCCTTTCCCGTCTCCATGCCCAGTCGCGAACTGGTCTCGTCGCCGTTGGTCAACGACGGATCGTGTCCGGGAGCGGTCGCAACGGCCTTGAGAATACGAAGCGCCTTCACCGTCGCGGCTCGATGTTCTGGGGTGTCGTTGAGCGTCACCTTGTTCGGATCGTTGGGGTCGACCACCTCACCGCCCGCGCTCGCGAGTACAGAGTTGAACCAGACCATCAGGCCTTCATATTGCTTGCCCTGCACCATGATGTAGCTCGGCCCGCCCTTGGCGAGGCTGCGGGTCGCGTCAGCCACCATGCCGTCCCATGTCTTGGCGGGCTGGCTTTTGTCGAGGGTCTCGCGCAGAACATCTTTGCGGTACCAGAGCAATTGGGTGTTGGTCCAGATCGGGATCGCGTAAAGGCGTTCCGCGTCATCGTGCTTGGTCTTCCACTTGGCAGTCTCGAGCGGACCACCGAGCGTTCTGCCTTCCACCTCACCGGCGATGTTCTCTGGTACCGGAGTCAACCAACCCGCGTCGGCGAACTCGGCGGTCCACACGACGTCCATGCCCATCAGGTCGAGGCTCTTGTCGTTGCCGGAAAGCCGTCGCGCCAACTGCAGGCGCTGGTCGTCGGCAGCCTTCGGCAAGGCCGTCGTCACGATGCGATATTTGCCACCGGACTCCTGAGAACACTTGTCGCCCATGGATTTGATCGAACCGGCACCGTCGGCAGGCGGGTACAGATTCAGGAGTCCTGGTTCATGACCGGAACCGCACGCCGACACGATCGGGAGCACGGTGACCAGTGCCGCAGCGGCGACGGCCGCCTTCACCGACATGCGTCGCGATCGGCTCCGTCCCACTGCTCGCCCGGCAACATCGCCTGCGGCCCTATTCCGCTGGACCCCAATGCCTGTATGCCTGTTGCCTCTATCGCTGTTGTCTGTATTCCCGTCGTGATCGCCGCTATCGGCTTGGTCACCGTCGCTCCGCACGCAGCCTCCTCGATGTCGTACGCAGCACAGCGAGCGTCACCGCGCGCCATGGCGTTGGTGGCTACGCTAGCCCGGTGCGGTAGTGACAAGCAACACATTCGGCGCGACCGTGCCAAAGTTCTTCGCGCACGCCGGTTTCACGCACATACGCGAGGGATCGAAGAGTGGGTCAGGGATTGAGGCGGGCGAGCATGTCGCGGGCCTTCTCGGCGCTCTTCGGGTCGCAGAGAACGTCGTAGCGTCCGGCGACGAGTTGCATCGTCGACGCGAAGTCGCGCTGGCCGCGAGTCGCCGCGTACGGGATCGTCGTCGAGATGACACCGAAGACGATGCCGCCGACGAGACCGAACAGGATGGGCACCAACGCGTTGCCGCTGACGACGAGTGAGACCAGCAAACCGAAGAACAGCCCGAGCCATGCCCCCGAGACCACACCGCCGCCGATCACCTTGCCCCAGGTGAGTCGGCCGATGACACGCTCGACCTGCATCAGGTCGACGCCGACGATCGTCACGTCCTGGACGGTGAAGTTCTCATCGGAGAGATAGTCGACAGCACGTTGCGCCTCAGCGTAAGTCGAGTACGAGCCGATCGGCCACCCTTTGGGCGGGGTCGGGAGACCCGGGGTCTGCCGACCGGAACTCAGCGGGTTGGTCATGTCATGTCCTCCACTCGGCAACTACCCTTACCCACATGGCGTCGGTGAGCAAGGTCTTCGTGGCCAGATTAGTCGGATTGGCGGTCCTTGGTCCTGATGGTGAGTCGATCGGTCGTGTCCGCGATGCCGTCATCGCCGTCCGCCTTCCGGGACAACAGCCTCGCGTGCTCGGTCTCGCCGTCGAATTGGCCACGCGCCGACGGATCTTCGTCCCCATGCTTCGGGTCACGTCCATCGATCCCACCGCGGTGACGCTCAACACCGGAACCGTGAGTTTGCGGCGACTGCACCTGCGCCCAGGCGAAGCGCTCGCGATCGGACAGATCCTGGACACGCGCGTGCGCATCGACGATCCCGACCATGAGGACCTCAAGGGCATCGACATGATCGTCGTCGACCTCGGTATCGAGCGCACCCGTACTCGCGACTGGGTGGTCTCGCGTGTCGCGGCGCGTCCGGCACGTCGAGGACTGCGACGCGGCGAAACCATTGTGGTGGAGTGGAATCGGGTGCAGGGACTCACCGCGAGCGCACTCGAGCTACCCGGACAGGGCGTGGCACAGGCGCTTTCCCAGTTCGAGGGGATGCGCGCCGCCGACGTCGCGAACGCCCTGCGCGAGTTGCCGCCCAAACGTCGCGACGAGATCGCCGAAGCCCTGGACGACGAGCGACTCGCCGACGTGCTGCAGGAGCTGCCGCCGGACGATCAGACCGACGTGCTCGCACACCTCGGCGTCGAACGTGCCGCCGACGTGCTCGAGGCGATGGACCCCGACGATGCCGCCGACCTCCTCGGCGAACTGTCGGACACCGAGGCGGAGTCGCTGCTCGAGCGAATGGATCCCCAGGAATCCGAGCCCGTCCGACGACTGCTCACCCACTCCCCCGACACCGCGGGCGGCCTCATGACCTCGGAGCCGCTGATCGTCACCGCCTCCACCACGATCGCCGAGGCGCTCGCACGAGTCCGCGACCCCGACGTTACCCCGGCAGCGGCCAGCATGATTTTCGTCGTGCGTCCACCTACCGCCACGCCGACCGGCCGTTATCTGGGATGCGTCCACCTGCAGGCGCTGCTGCGCGAGCCACCTGCGAACATCGTCGGAGGCATCCTCGACACGGACCTGCAGTCGTTGCACCCCGACGATTCGCTCGAGACGGTCACGCGCTACTTCGCGACCTACAACCTCGTCTGTGGACCGGTGGTCGACGACGAGAACCACCTCCTCGGCGCGGTCAGTGTCGACGACCTCCTCGACGAGATGCTTCCGCGCGACTGGCGCGAGAACGAACCCGAGGACGACGAACCAGAGTCGGCGACGGCAGGCGCCGCGAACGGCAACGGCACATCAGGAGCGAGTGAATGACGAGCGAGCAGAGCACCCGCCGCCTCGACACCCCACGCGTCAACCGACGCCCGTCGTTCCACGTCGACAGCGACCTGATCGGCATGTACGCCGAGCGCATCGCGCGCTTCCTCGGCACCGGCCGCTACCTGGCGATTCAAACGGTGATCGTCATCGTCTGGATCATCATCAATCTGAGCTGGGTTGCGCTGCGATTCGACCCGTACCCCTTCATCCTGCTCAATCTGGCCTTCTCGACGCAGGCCGCATACGCCGCGCCCCTGATCCTCCTGGCCCAGAACCGACAGGAGAACCGCGACCGGGTCGCGCTCGACGAGGATCGTGCGCGTGCCGCCCAGACCAAAGCAGACACGGAGTTCCTCGCCCGAGAGCTCGCCGCGGTCCGCCTCGCCGTCGGCGATACCGTCACCCGCGACTACCTGCGAAAAGAACTCGACGACATGCTCGACGACCTCGCCGACCGGCTCGTTGCCCGCCTCGGGGGACTCGATGGCGCGACCGAGACCGAGAAGGCGCGGCGTCACCCCGAGCGCTAGTACCGCGGTGCGCGTAACTTCACGGCTAGATCACGCGATGACTTTCACATGGTGAACTTTCGTGGAGGTTCCGCACTCGGACGCATGACCCATATGTATGGTGGGTCACAGCCGGAGTGCCGTCGGACATCAGCCGACAGTGACGCCCGGCGTTTCTGTGGAGGCAATGGAGTGTCGATGACGGGTCAGACTCGACTGGTGGGTGTCAGCGATCTCGGGAGGGTCCAAGATTGAGAGCGCCACACCCTTTTCGACGTCGTCGCGGCCCCAAGCGCACCCGACTCCCCGGACGAGCTCTCGCCGTCGGCGCGGGCGGTGCCCTCGTCGGTGTGATGGTGCTCGGAGCGGCGACGTCGAGCGCCCAGGGCGGGGTTCCGGTGGCGGTGCGCGCCGAGCCCGAGAAGCCGGTCGTGCTCGCGGCGGTCGCACCCGCAGAGCCGGTCGCGCTGCTGGGTTTCGCGCCCCCGCCGACCGTCTCGGCCAGTTCCGCCGCTGCGGCGACCGCAGCCGCCCCGCAGTATCGTCTCGCAGCTGACCTGCCATCGGGTCCGCTCGGCATACCAGGCGTCGTGCTCCAGGCCTACAAACTTGCCGCGAACCGCATCGGTACCGAGGAATCACAGTGCAAGCTCCCCTGGTTCCTGCTGGCGGGCATCGGCAGGATCGAGTCGAATCATGCGAGCAACGGCTCCGTCGACCAATACGGCAACACCATCAATCCCATTGAGGGCCCCGTACTCGACGGCTCTCTCGCAGGCAACGAGGTGATTCGTCACGAGGGCGGTTATGCACGCGCGATGGGACCAATGCAGTTCATTCCCAGTACGTGGGCCGCGTGGGGAGCCGACGGTAACGGCGACGGCAAGGCCGACCCGAACAACATCTTCGACGCCACCTATTCGGCCGGCCGCTACCTGTGCTCGGGTTTCACCGACATCATGACCGACAAGAACAAGGTCGCAGCGGTGTATCGGTACAACCACTCGATGGATTACGTGACCAATGTCTTGGCCTGGGCGGGGGCGTATGCGACCGGCGTGATGCCGACCAACCCCATTCCCGAGCCGAAGCGACCGTCCTCGTCCTCGTCGTCGAGTTCCAAGCCGTCGAAGCCTCCGAAGCCGGGCGAGCCGAGTTCACCCGACTCGTCGTCGGATTCGTCGACGCCGTCGACTCCGACAACGCCGTCGCAGCAGTGTCTTGGCGCGATCTGCCTGCCTCCGGGCATCACGATCCCCGGCCAGCCCGCGCCCAAGCCCGCACCCCAGCAGAACGCGCCGCGCAAGCCCGGACCAGCGACCACGAGCACCCCCGCACTGAAGATCTTGCCGGGGTAGGTGTGCCTCGAGGTTGTGACCCGATGGTCGGACCGGCCGCGTGATCGGTGTCCGGGTGAGCACCCCACCCGTTCTCTACCTGCGCTGATCGCGGCGCTAAGCTGGCGGAGATGACTACCGGAGTTCAGCCAACCGAATCCGCGATCCGCTCAGCGCTGAGCAAGGTCAACGATCCCGAGATCGGCAAGCCGATCACCGACCTGGGAATGCTCAAGTCGGTGCAGATCAACGACGACGCGAGCGTCGACGTCACCATCTATCTGACGACGTCGGGGTGTCCGATGCGCACCGAGATCTCGGGTCGCGTGGAGAAGGCCGTCGCCGACGTCCCCGGTGTCGGAACGATCCGCGTCGATCTCGACGTGATGGACGACGAACAGCGCACCGAGCTACGCAAGAAGCTCCGCGGCGACAAGGCCGAACCGGTCATCCCGTTCGCACAACCGGGTTCACTGACCAGGGTCTATGCCGTTGCGTCCGGCAAGGGCGGCGTCGGCAAGTCGTCGGTGACGGTCAACCTGGCCACCGCTCTTGCGCAGCGCGGCCTGTCCGTTGGCGTCCTCGACGCAGACATCTACGGCCATTCCGTCCCGCGCATGCTCGGTAGCGATGCGAAGCCGACGCAGGTCGAGAAGATGATCATGCCGCCGATGAGCCACGACGTGCGGTTCATCTCGATCGGGCAGTTCACCGACGGCAACACCCCCGTCACGTGGCGCGGACCGATGCTGCACCGTGCGTTGCAGCAGTTCCTCGCCGACGTCTACTGGGGAGATCTCGACGTACTCCTCCTCGACCTCCCACCCGGAACCGGCGACGTCGCGATCTCGATCGCACAGCTCATTCCCGGTGCGGAAATCCTCGTGGTGACCACCCCGCAGCAGGCCGCCGCCGAGGTCGCCGAACGCGCGGGCGCGATCGCACTGCAGACCAGGCAGAAGATCCTCGGCGTCGTCGAGAACATGTCGTGGCTGGAGCTGCCCGACGGAAGCCGGATGGAGCCCTTCGGCTCCGGCGGCGGCGAGAAGGTCGCCGAGCGGTTGACCCGTGCTGTCGGGTCGACCGTCGAATTGCTCGGCCAGGTGCCGCTGGAGACGGCTCTTCGCGAGGGCGGTGATTCCGGTGAGCCCGTGGTGCTTTCGGCGCCCGAGTCGGCATCGGGGCGGGCACTGCGCGCTATCGCGGACAAGCTCGCGGTGCGTCGACGTGGCCTCGCGGGGATGAGCCTCGGCATCGACACGACCCGACACGGCTGATGGCCACAACGCGTCACAACTGACGCGGTCCCGTGGCCGCGGGCAATCGGCAGGGATCGAAAGTCAGGTGGCGTCCCAGTCGGCGACGTCGTGCCGACGCGGGGTCTGGTCCGCGCTCGACGCACTCGTCGTCGAACTCGGAGCGTCCTTGGTCATGGGTACGGGCGCCGAGACCGGCTTGATCGGCGGCGTCTGCGAGTCACGCTCGACGGTGTTCGACGACGGCCCGCTGGTGAAGATCGACGAGTCGCCGTCGAAGAGATGCTTGGTGATCATCGACTGTGGAGTTAGTCCGCGTAGCTCGTTCAATTGCGACAACGGCTTACGCAGCTCGTCGAATTCGGGGCCGAAGTCGTTCTTCAGCTGGTCGGTGGCACCCGTCGCGTACTCGCGGGCCTTGCGCAGCGACTGCATCGTCCACGACACGGCTCCGGGTAGGCGCTCGGGGCCGAGAATGACCAACGCAGCGACGAGCAGCACGAGGATCTCACCCCAACCGATGCTGCTGAACATGGCACTTCCCTACTTCTGTCGCCGAAACGTCGCCGCTAGTCGCTGGCGGTGGTGATCGACCCGTTGAAGGTTCGACCATCACGCCAGTAGGTGAACGGCACCCGCTCACCGATCTTCGTCGTGCGCACCGCAACCGTCAATTCGTCGGCGCTTTCGATGCTGCGGCCGTTGAAGGAGGTGATGACGTCGTTCTCCTTGACGCCCGCCTGTGCGGCGGGTCCGTCGGCGACGACATTGCGCACACCTGCGCCGAGTACACGGTCGTTACGAACCGAGCTCGCGCTCACCCCGATCTGCGGATGGTTGACCTTGCCGTCGCGGATCAGTGACTGGGCGATGGGGATGGCCTGGCTGATGGGGATGGCGAAGCCGAGACCTATCGAGCCGCCGGCACCCGAGGCGATGGCGGTGTTGATGCCGACCACCTCCGCTGACTCGTTGACGAGCGGACCACCCGAGTTGCCCGGGTTGATCGCGGCATCGGTCTGGATCGCGTCGATCACCGCGTCGGTGTCCGACTCGGCGTCGGGTGGGAGTGGAACCGCGCGGTGCGTCGCGCTGACTATCCCGCTGGTGACAGTGCGGTCGAGTCCCAGCGGCGAGCCGAATGCGATGACCTCTTCGCCGATCTGCAGATTGTCGGAGTTGCCGATCTTGGCAACCGTCAGGTTGGCCACGTTGTCGACCTTGAGTACCGCGAGGTCGGTGTGGATGTCGCGCCCGACGATCCGGGCAGGCACACGGTTGCGATCGGAGAAAACAACCTCGAGCTTGGCGCTCCGGTCGTTCGCAGCCATCGAGATCACGTGGTTGTTGGTGAGGATGTAACCGGCGGAGTCGATCACGAAACCCGAACCGGTGCCGTACGCGCTCGCGGTCCGCACATCCACCGACACCACAGATTTCTCGACAGCCTTGGCGACGCGCGCGACGGCCGATTTCGGCTCTCCCCCACCGTCTCCGCCGTCACCCGTCGAGAGTTTCACCGTGTTGCTGTTCAGCGGCGCCGCGACCTCTGCGGTGAACCGGCCGATCAGGCCACCGACCAACCCGATCAGCAGTGCCAGCACGGCGAGGGTTGCGAGGGCGTACCACGTCACCCGCTTACCGAACAGCAGATCCTTGACGCCGAGCTTCGGACCGACGACGGTCGGTTGTCTCGCGGCCTCGTCGACGAGTGCCGGCGCGTCTAGGGTCGCAATGCTCTCCGGATCGCGCCACGGATCTGCGGGAGCGGGCTCGTCGGTCGAGACGCCGTACGCGGCGAGTGGATCGCGTTGCAGTGTCTCGTCGGAACCCTCCGGCCTGCCGAAAGCCTCGGCCAGCACCGGGTCGGGTGGCGCGATCTGCGGAGCGGGCCTCGACGACGACGGTGTTGTCGCGAAGGAACCACGTACGCCCGCGGGACGGCCGAAGACCTGCGCGGTCGCGGGAGACACCGGAACGTGTCGCTGCTGGCCACGAGCCGCAGCGCCGTCGCTGGTTTGCGCGTCGCCGGGCTGTGTATTGCCGGGCTGGGTATCGCCTCCCGTTGCAGCGGCGTTCTCTCGGCTGAACGGTGAATCGTCCGGCTGCGAACGGCGTTGACCGCCGTCCGATCCGCCGGCAGCGGTCTCGTCGATGTCGTCTGCTCCCACGCGTTGGTTACCGGTACTCAGCGCCCGCGCCAGCGGTTGCGGCGCCCGCGGGCGGGTTCACCGCTGACCGCGTCGATCGGCGCAGTGGCGGGGCGCGATGACTCGTGCCTGAAGTCAGCCTGTGCATTCACCGGTGGCAGGCCCGATGCTGCGAGTGGTCCCGGGGTGGCACAGGGCCCGCGGAAACGTCCATCCGGAAACGGGCTCGCATGCAAGTTGTTGGGACCGAGCGTGCCGGCACTGCGACCCTGTTCGCGGCGGTTCTGTTCGCGACGACCCTCTTCTCGGGGGCCCTGTTCGCGATGACTCTGCTCCCTGCGGCCATGTTCACGGCGGTCACGCACACCTGTCATGTCGATCTCACGCGTGGGGATCTGGCTCAGCTGGCCGAGCAGATCCGCGGGCATGGCCACGGTGCCGGAATCACGCAGCCGGGTACGGGCATCGAGCTGTGCGTCGACGGCATCCATGCATTCACGGCACAGCGCGAGGTGATGGGTCGCCCGCACATGCGCGGTCATGCCCAGCTCGCCGTCGACAAATGCCGCGACTGCCTCGGGTGCGAGATGCTCGGTTGATGCGAATCGACGTGGGCGGGGGCGTCGGAAAGCGGGGTTGGGCGCGAAGGACGACGTCGCCGGCGACCACGTGGCGGGGTTCCACGGAGAACGTCTCCGGCCCCGCATGCCCGGCGATGCAACCACACCGTCGGCGTGCCCCGCGGTGTCGACATGAGGTGCCCCATCAGCAAACGCCCCATCAGCAAACCCATCGTCCGCAGGCGCGCCGGTGGCAGGCGGGCTGTTGTCGACGTGCGCTCGTTTGTCGGCGTCCGCTGCGGAATCTCGTCGATCCCGTCGGCCGTCCATCATGTGTGATTCACCCCTCTTCACAGGTCGGTCTCCGTGGGCGAACCGGTCGGGTCCGCGAGACGGAGGGCGCTGCGTGCCCGTGCTGGCACCACAGCCTATCCGAATCCCAAACGGCACGACGGTGCCCGGGGTTCCCGAACGGGTGAAAACGTCAGCTTCCGACGGCTACCGAACGTCGATTGTCGTGGCCACGAGCCGCGAGGTGATCACGGATCGTCTGCCTTCCCCGGTGGATACGACTGCGCACGGTACCGAGCTTGACGCCGAGCGTCGCGGCAATCTCCTCATAGGACAGTCCCTCGATATCGCAGAGGACGACGGCGGCACGGAAATCCGGGGTCAGCGAGTCCAGCGCTGCCTGGAGGTCGGGGTCGAGATTCGCGTCGGCGTAGATCTGTTGGGGATCGGGTGTGTCGCCGGGGACCCGGTCGTACTCCTCGGGCAGCGCCTCCATACGGATCTTGTTGCGACGACGAACCATGTCGAGGAAGAGGTTGGTGGTGATGCGGTGCAGCCAGCCCTCGAACGTGCCCGGCCGGTAATTCGACAGCGACCGGAACACCCTGATGAAGGTTTCCTGCGTCAGATCCTCGGCGTCGTGCTGATTGCCCGACAGGCGGTAGGCCAGCCGGTACACGCGGTCAGCGTGCTCACGGACCAACTCATCCCACGTCGGCATCAAGAACTCGTCGCCGGTCGCGTCGAAGCCTGCGGTCCCCGAGGGGATGACGTCGATCGCCTCGACTCCCGTATTCAGTTCTGCGGTGGTGGACGCCTGGGGATCAGTCATCGCGTGTGGCCGGTTCCCTTCTTTGACTGTCGAGCGGCGCAAGTCCGATTCGACACGAATTCGCTATCTTGAACACCTGCGCATCGCCGGCTATTCCGACCACCGCGCCCGTGCTGTTGTCTCACCTTCTCCCATCGCGGTGTGGTCGCAGTGTGAGGCGGCTGAGGTTTCACTGAGTAAGTCTTCGCTGAGACGTGCTGGCCGAATAGGTCTTCACTGCCGAGCACGTCGTCACAGAAGTAGGTCGGAGCCCGCGACGATTCGGATGGGTCGAGTTTGCGGCGCGTCGACCTCCGTGAACACCGAATCGGGCGTGCCACTGACATCGAGGGCGGTGCGCGGCCTAATCTCATGGAATGACCGATGCACCCACCGGTACCGACGCCGCTGCCGCGGCCCTGATCGACTACGCCGAATCGGCGATCGTCGAAGACGACGCGCTGGCCGCCGCGCGGGCACGCGCAGATGAACTGGGGACCGATCCCGTCAGCCCGGCGGTGGGTGCACTACTGGCGCTGCTGGCTCGCTCGTGCGACGCACACGCCGTCGCCGAGATCGGGACCGGTACGGGTGTCAGCGGCCTCTGGCTTCTCAACGGGATGTCGGGCGACGGGGTCCTCACCACCATCGACCCAGAACCCGAACACCACCGGGCAGCGCGCGCGTCGTTCGCAGGCGCCGACATCCCGCCCGGCAGGACCCGGCTGATCAACGGCACTCCGCGTGAGGTGTTGCCGCGGCTGTCCGACGGCTCCTACGACCTCGTCTTCATCGACGGTCCGCTGATCGACCTCCCGACCTTCGTCGACGAGGCCGTCCGGATGTTGCGACCGGGCGGCGTGGTCGTCGTACACAACGCCACAGCGTCGGGAGCGGTCGGCGACCCGACGCGCACCGACCCGGTGACAAGCGCAGCACGAGCCGCCGCGTTGCGGATCGCCGACGACGACCAGTTGCTGCCCGTCGTCGTTCCCCTCGGAGGCGGCGTACTCGCAGCGGCGAAAGCCCGCTGACAGGTACTTGCGCAGCGGCGAAAGCCACTGACGAACTCGACGGACTCTCAGACGTCGGTGGAGAAGCGGACGCCGCCGTCGGGTAGTTGCACTCCCGGCCACACGCGCGCGCCGCGCAGTAGTTCACACCGCGCGCCGACCTCTGCGCCGTCGCCGATGACGGTGTCGCGGATGAGCGCACGCGGGCCGATACGCGCACCCTTGCCGACGATGCTGCGCTCGACGACCGCACCCGCTTCGACGACCGAGCCGTCGAACAGCACCGCGCCGTCGAGTCGGGCACGTGGGCCGACCTCGCAGCCGCGACCCACGACGGTTCCGCCGACGAGGACGGCGCCGGGCGCAACGCCGGCGCCCTCGTGGACCAACGACTCACCGTGACGGTCCCCCAGAGCAGGCGAGGGCGCGATCCCGCGCACGAGATCGGCCGAGCCGCGCACGAAGTCCTCCGGCGTACCCATGTCACGCCAGTAGGTGTTGTCCACGTAGGCCTGGACGCGCTTGCCTTCGGCCAGCAGGCGCGGGAACACCTCGCGTTCCACAGACACCTCGCGGCCTGCGGGGATCTGCTCGATGACCTCGCGGCGGAACACATAGGTGCCCGCGTTGATCTGATCGGTGGGCGGGTCCTGGGTCTTCTCCAGGAACGCCGTGACCCTTCCGCTCTCGTCGGTGGGCACGGAGCCGTATGCACGCGGATCACCGACGCGCACGAGATGCAGCGTGACGTCGGCCTCGGTGCTCTGGTGTGTCGCGACGACCTGGCTGATGTCGGTTCCGCTGAGCACGTCGCCGTTGAACACCACGATGTCCTGGGCGGTGAGCAGATCGAGCACATTGCGGATGCCACCACCGGTGCCCAGCGGCTCGTCCTCGGTCACGTAGCGAAGGCTCAGATCGAGCTTCGAGCCATCGCCGTAGTACTCCGAGAACACACTCGCCTTGAAGGAGGTGCTGAGTACGACGTCGGTGATTCCTGCAGCGCGAATTCGCGACAGCATATGGGTGAGGAAGGGCAGCCCGGCAACGGGCAGCATCGGTTTGGGCGCCGACAGCGTCAGCGGGCGCAGCCGTGTGCCCTTGCCGCCGACGAGGATCACCGCCTGGGTCTTCGACATGTCGACGTCGGCACTGGGCGCGGAAGTCGACGTGGCCGTGCTCGGCACGGTGAATCCGGTCACTGGTCGTGTCCTCTCGGGTGGGTCGAATCATCATCATCATCGATCAGGGCGCGCCCCGCAGCGCGGACTGCGAGGCGAGAGCGAAGAGCGAGTCCGAGCCGAAGCGCAAGGCGCAATGGTGCGCGCAGCAGTCCCGGATTGCGATCAGCCTGGAACATGTACGCGCTGCGATGGTGTGCGGGCAGCATCGCGCCGGGGTCGCGACCTGCGCTATGGCCCTTGGTGTGAGTGACCTCGGCGCCCGGAACGTACAGGTTGAGCCATCCGGCTTTGCCGAGCCGATCACCGAGGTCGACGTCTTCCATGTACATGAAGTACCGCTCGTCGAAGCCGCCGATCGCCTCGAACGCCTCGCGGCGCACCAGCAGGCACGATCCCGACAGCCAGCCGACGGGCCGTTCGCTCGGCGCGACGTCATCGGCGCGGTAGGCCGCCGTCCACGGATTCGACTTCCACACGGTCCCGAGCAGTGCGTGACCGGTTCCGGAGACCAGGCTCGGGACGCTGCGTGCCGATGGGTACACCGAACCGTCCGGTTCGTAGATCAGGGGCCCCAGCGCGCCGGCCCGCGGCCACCGTGCGGCGGCTGCGACCAATTCGTCGATCGCACCCGGCGACCACTCGACGTCGGGGTTTGCGATCACGATGAAGTCAACGTCGGCGCCGAGCTCGGCAACCGCCCTGTTGATGCCTCCGCCGTAGCCGATATTGCCGCCGGTGTGCACCAACGTCACGTTGTCGTGGTCTCGTGCGGCAGCCTCGGGCGCGCCGTCGCCGGAGCCGTTGTCGGCGATGATGACGCGGGGCACAGCAGAGGTCGCGTGGTCGAGACTCTTCAAGAAGGTCTCCACGTGGCCGCCGGACCAATAGGTCACCGTCACGACACCGAGGGCAGAAGTCACCCGGTCAGGGTAACCAACGGCAGGCAGGATCCCCGACGTCCCTCCCGGGTGCGTCCTCCCACGTTCGTCACAGCCGTCTGCGGATCAGCGGAGCCTCACTCGCCGCTGACGCCGGGTTCCGAGATCGCCGCGGCCAGCGCATCCCGCCACCCCCGCAGCGGAGTCAGCCCCGCGCCTGCCCACGACGACGCGTCGAGGACCGAATATGCCGGCCGCGGTGCGGGCCGCGGGAACTCGTCTGTGGTCACGGGCGATACCCGCGCCGGATCGGCGCCCACTTCCGCGAAGACGGCCTGCGCGACGTCGAACCACGTGGCGGCACCCGTGTTGGTGGCGTGCAGCACTGCCCCGGTCACGGCGTCGTCGCCGACGCGTGCCGCCAATTCCCACAGGCCGTCGGCGAGGTCACGCGCGTAGGTCGGTGAGCCCGTCTGGTCGTCGACGACGGTGATCGCATCGCGAGTCGCCTCGAGACGCCGCATCGTGCCGACGAAGTCGGGGCTGTCGCGGCCTCCTGTGTACACCCAGGCGGTGCGGACGATCGTGGCGGTCGGATCGGCGGCTCGCGCAGCACGCTCGCCCTCGAGTTTGGTTGCGCCGTACACGGTTTCGGGAGCGGGACCGTCGTCGATCATGATCGCTTCGTATGGCGTGGTCCGCGGCGCGGGCCGCGTCTCGCCCTCGCGTGGGCTGCCGGCGGCAGCCCCACCGAAGACGTAGTCGGTGGAGATGTGGATCAGCCACGCGCCGGTTCCGGCGGTCTGCGTCGCCAGATTTGCCGGGCCGCTGGCGTTGACCGCGGCGGCACGTTCGCGATCGGACTCCGCGGCGTCGACGTTGGTGTAGGCCGCGCAGTTGACCACGACGTCCCCGACGTCGAGGTCGGCGAGTGCCCGCCCGACGGACGCGGCGTCGGAGATGTCGATGTCGCGCGACGTCAGCGCCCGCACGTGCGGCGGTCGGTGCGCGGAATCGAGCAGCGCCGCGCCGAGCTGACCGCCCGCTCCGACGATCCACACCGTGCGCGCTTTCGGTGCGCTGCCGCTGTCCGATGGTTTCGTACCGACGTCGTCACCACTGTGCATGGCCTCATCGTGCCGCACTGATCCCAGCCTCGCGCACGTGACCTGACACACGGGGTGTGGATCGTCACGTCACGCGGACCTCCGACGACGAGATCGCGTCGGCGTTGCAACCGCGATATTGGGCGCCACTTCAGTAGCCTGACGTCAGTACAACAACTTCAGTAACGTCAACCTCTTGAATAACGGCATTCACATGCGTCCCGTGGGGAACGGGACGCGATCCCCTGAGCCGGGAGCCGAACGCCGGATTCGACGATCGCAAAGGACCTGACCACTCGTGGAGTCACGACCCGAAGGCGCGCGTCGGCGGCCCAGCGGCCCTCGACGCCCAACCTCGGACGCGCACGACGAGTCCCGGGCGGCCCATCCCCGACGCCCAGCCCAGGACGCGCACGACGAGCAACGCGCGACCCGCCCGAAACGACCCCGCCCCGACGGCGCGCCATCAGACGCGCCGCGGCGCGAAGGCACCGGAGAACCGCGCCGACGGAGTACCGGCCAGCGGAGTGCGGGCCAGCGGAGTGCGGGCCAGCGAACTTCGGAGCGTCAGCGGACCGGCGAGCGTCGGGGCAATCCCGAGGCGTCTCGTCGACAAGGTCCCGACGGACAGCGCCCGCGTACGCCGCAACCGCCTCGGCAAGCACCGACCTCACGCCGGTCCGCCGCGGCCGCTGACAAGGTCGGCGCACCCGCGGAGCCAGGCGTGAAGCGAAGGCCCCGACAGCGTCGCTCCGGAGAGATTCACACCAAGAGCTCGGCCACCCCCAACTCGAGCCCCACCACACCGGCCCAGAAGACTCCCGACAAGAAGATCCCGAACCAGGATCCACCTACGCCCGCCCGCGGAACCCTCGCGGCCGTCGGCGGATTCGGACGCAAAGCCTGGGGGCGCGGACTGATCGCGCTGGTCTCGGTCGCCGTGCTGGTCTGCACCGGGTACGCGTGGAGCAGCGTCAACGGACTGACGTCGAAGATCACCCAGCTCGGGGGCCTCGGTCTCGGCGGAGGCGACGATGGCGCAACCGACATCTTGCTCGTCGGCACCGATTCCCGCACGGACGCCAAGGGAAACCCGCTGTCGTCGGAGGAACTCAAGTGGCTGCGGGCAGGCGACGACATCTCCACCAACACCGACACCATCCTGCTCATTCGCATCCCCAACGACGGATCGTCGGCCACGGCCATCTCGATCCCACGCGACTCGTACGTGTCGGTCCCCGGCATCGGGATGTCGAAGATCAACGCCGCGTACGGCACCACCCGTGAGGGTGCGCGTCAACGAGCGGTCGAAGCGGGCAAGCCGGAAGAGGACGCCGAGCGCGAGGGCACCCTCGCGGGCCGCAAGGCGCTCATCGACACGGTTGCCGACCTCACCGGCGTCAAGGTCGACCACTACGCCGAGGTCGGATTGCTCGGCTTCGCGTTGCTGACCAAGGCGGTCGGTGGTGTCGAGGTATGCCTCAAAGATGCTGTGAACGAACCGCTTTCGGGTGCGCGTTTCAAGGCCGGACGCCAAACCCTCAATGGCCCACAGGCATTGAGCTTCGTCCGCCAACGCCACGAGCTCCCCCGCGGTGATCTCGACCGCATCACCCGCCAGCAGGTCTACATGGCGTCGCTGACGCAGAAGATCCTCTCGGCGCACACCCTCACCGATCCGTCGAAGTTGGACGACCTCGAGAACGCCGTGTCGCGCTCCGTGGTGATCGACGACGACTGGAACGTCGTGCAATTCGCCGAGCAGCTCAAGGATCTCAGCGGCGGGCGCGTCAAGTTCGCGACCATTCCCGTGCTCGACGAGCAGGGCTGGAGCGAAGACGGACAGCAGAGCGTCGTGACGGTCGACCCCAATGCCGTGCACACCTTCACCAGCAATCTGCTCAACGACGGTGCGTCCAAGTCGCAATCACGACGCGGCGACTACACCGTCGACGTCGACAACGCGGGCACCATCGACGGACTGGCAAGCAATGTCTCGAACATCTTGACCAACAAGGGATTCCAAGCGGGCAAGACCAGCAGCACGCCCGCCGACATCAAGGACTCGGTGATCTACGCACACAGCGCCGACAACCCCGGCGCGCAGTTGCTCGCGAAGGATCTGCGTGCGGTGCGCGTCGAGGCGCAACCAGACCTCGACGATCATCACCTGAAGTTGTTGCTCACCAACACCTTTGCCGGTCCGGGATCGATCAACGACACCGGACCACAGACCAACAACACACCCGCAAGCGAGCGGGTGGGCAACAACGCCCCACCGATCACCGCGGGTACCAACGGACCGGTGTGTGTGAACTGATGGAATGTGGGAACCGATGACCGACGACACGCTGACCACCTCGCTGCTCGGGCGTATCAACGACTGGGCCCGCCCACTGCTCACCTACTACGACGACCACACCGGCGAACGCACCGAGTTGTCGGGTGCGACGCTGGGCAACTGGGCGGCGAAGACCGCCAACTATCTCGTCGTCGAACTCGGTCTCGCACCCGGCGACGACGTCGTCGTCGATCTGCCCGAACACTGGCAGAGCGCCGCAATCCTGTTGGGCGCGTGGTGGGCAGGCGCGCATGTGCATGTCACTACCGAGGTCGACGCTCCGCGGGTCGCGTTCACCAGCGCCGCGGGAATCGACGAGCACCCCGACGCCGCCGAACTCGTCGTCGCCTCGCTCGATCCGTTCGCGCTCGGCGTCGGCGACCTTCCACCGGGGGTCACCGACTATGCGTCGGCGGTCCGAGTGCACGGCGATCAGTACTCGCCGCCTCGATATTCGGGGCCTGCGCTCGACGGCGCCCCTGCGGCCGACATCCTTGCCACCGCATCGGCCACAGCGTCCGCCGACGGGGTCTCCGCACACAGCCGGGTGCTCTCGATACGTCAATGGCGCACGGGTGCAGGCATTCTGGGCAACGTCATCGCGCCGTTGAGCGTCGGGGCCAGTCTCGTGTGGGTCTCCCCGACCCCCGACACCGACCTTGCAGCGCGTGCGGCCTCCGAGCGCGCCGACGTCGTTCTCGACTGACGACGACGCCCGTCGAGGTGAACACTTGTTCCGGAGTGGTTCACGGCGGGGGCCTCATGCGGCAGAGTGGGCCGTATGCAGCTACCCGACTGGTTGGCCCGCG